>JAJZKX010000078.1 GCA_021850745.1 Thermoplasmata archaeon | reverse complement strand
ATCATCTTTATAGCCCTAGTATTGGTTGCTGCCGTTGCTGCCTCCGTGCTGATACATACCGCTGGTATTCTTCAGCAGAGGGCGCAGAGCACGGGAACATCCACGATAAGCCAGGTGTCTACAGGATTAGTTGTTAACAGTATAGTCGGATATGATAGTGCTTCTCCTGCTGAATCTGGCGGGATCAAGTACTTGGCTATTATGATCAGCGATAATACTGGAGGTAACCCGGTTGATCTGGGAAACACCACTCTGACGCTCACAATAAACGGTGTGACCTCGGTGCTGGTCTATAACAGTTCCGTGTTCGTAAACATGGCTTCATCTGGCTCGAACAATCTCTTCGGAGTAAGCCAGTGGGGGCTTCTGAGCAGCGCACACCACGACCCGACAAGTTTCGGTGTCCTGGGAATTTCAGATCCGCAAAGGGCGCTGAACAGTGCCTACCCCGTCATAACACCTGGTGCACAGGTGGCTATTATGGTGAATGTAACCAACACCTTTGGCTCAAACCTTACACAGAACACGCAGGTTACCGGGCAACTGACTCCGGAAACGGGAGTTGCGACCACTATCAACTTCGTGGCACCTGAGGCATTCAACACCAACGCAATCACGCTGACGTAGACACCTCGCTGCCTCCCATTGGCCGATGGGAGGCGCAACCTCAATTTTATAATCTGTTAAATACAAATTCCATATTCACTTTTCATCAATGGGTATCCAGTACAGGAACAGGAATCTTGATGCTGCGGTTGTATCTGCGGTTGGAGGAATTATAATCCTCTATGTTGGGTTGGTGGGTTTCAGGCTCGTTTTCCTGGGTGGGGATACTGCTGTTTCGGATATTGCAGAAGTTATCGCCGGCACTGCCTGGGGCATTTCGATAATGGTGTTCAGTGCCCTTCTTTTCCTGGACAACAGGAGAAGCAGGATATACGGAGCAGCCATCATCTTTCTTTCATTTGCAAGCTGGTATGGCACCTCAGGAGGATTATTTGTGGGTTTTGTGATCACTCTTCTAGGCGGGATCATGGGTTTTGTCTGGAAGCCAAAAATAACTGCCTCCCCAAAAGCTGCTTAAAGATAGGCTGTCTGCAATTCGATTAAATTCTCCCGACCATTTTCTCATTTTACATCCCAACCATCTATAGTTAGGTCATATCAGGTCATAGAAACAGCATGAGAGTCTTCAATGAAAGAAAAAATTCTTACACCAACCTGGAAAACCTTTACCGTCAGGGATACATGAAAGGGAGGATAGAACAGCTTGAAGATGATGTTTCAATGCTGGAAAATCTTTTTAAAATAAGCCAAGACTGCAATGAGTTCAGGGAAAATCTCTCTTCAGAGTTGAAGAGAATTGAGAAGGAGATTGATTCCGGACTCTAGTTTTTAATAATTTAAAACTTGAACTAGCTTACTAGTTCAAGAAAACGTGAATTTCATAATAAACTCGTTTTCAAGAACTTCCACTTCAGGTTTCAACCCCGCTACCGAGCTCAGCAAATCACCGTAGAGTTCACTGATATAGTGTGAAACCTTATGTCCCATCCTGTGCAAAAAAACCAGACCTGTGGAATGTACCATCCTGACGCATTTCAAATTCACCAAAGCGTGTGTACATGGAAAATTCTGGACAAAGTCAAGAAATACCTTAGAGCCACTTATTTCCCCTGAATAAAAGGCTAATTCCTTCAATATGGCGGACGAAACAGCCCTGGCGAGCGCAGTCAGTTCAGCTTCATCAAAATGCGATATTATGACCTGGAATGTTTCCCGTGATAAACCGGTGAACCCAAATTTTTCGGCATATCTTTCCCATTCAATGTATCCGTAAATAATGTTATTGACCAGGGTATTGACACTTGTGTGCTGGAATTGTGATTCTTTTTAAAGCACTGAAATTAGAGCGTTGGGCATTCTTGCGGAGCGGATGCTTGTAGATGGTCTTCTATCTCCATTTTAAACTTTAAAATATCATTGATACATAGATGTACCCGTATTGCCCAACAATGGGAAATTCATAATATGGGTCTTTATATACATCGAAGCAAGAAATTACATTGTCATACAATGTAAACTTGCAAGTTTTATTGATTATAGCTTTCCATTCTAAAGGAAGGTGTAAATTATCAGCAGTTACACATATTGGCCAATTTCGAGCAAAGAACTTAGAAACGAATTGCAGAAATCACCCGTCGCCAGGATAATAGAAGGCATGCAGAAGGGTGCTAGGCTTTGTGTAACACCACTTAGCATCAACTATGGCGATGAAATAACAGCCATAGGTACAAACTGCACCTTCTGCGGTGAATCATTTGTGGAACTTAGCGAGCCATTTGAGGGGTACTTGGAAGATTACGATGGCGAAACAATCAGAATGAGAACAGATCGGTACTACAATCTGAAATTTTCTGTTGCAGACGTCAAGAGTGTAATACAATTCCCTTCTGCTTCTGAAAACTCTGCATGATCTACTTTAACGAGTTTTTTCATGAGTTAAGGAAATGAATTAACTCTACCTTTGTACGTCTGTAAATACAAAACTATTGTCTATAAGGCAAGTTTCAACAACTTCATTTAGTCTGGTACAAAAGTCTCTACAAACCTCTTTTCAAATTTTATTCTGGTAAGCTTGTTATGAGAAGTATAATTAGCATGCTCATAAAGCGAACCTTTTCTTCGGTAGTTAAGGATCTTACCAGTTAAAACATAGACAAAACTCTTAGTTTTGATTGCCATTATTTTCAGGTTAAAATAGTTGGAAATTTGTTATTCTTTTTAAATCTCTAATTTTGTATATTGCCCACTGATGCTCAACTAGCAAAAAATTGTTAAATACCCATGAATGTCCAATCACCAATGGACGAATACAAGTTAGTCAGCAAAATCTCCAAGATCAGGAAAGGCAGTAAAGTAGCAATAGTTATAACACATGGTGGCACAAACAGAGCAGTGGGCTATAATTGCTCGTCTCCAGACGGTTATTCCGTTGAACTCAGAGGCGCTTTCGAGGCAACATTGGAGGAGTTCGATGGGGACATAATGAAACTCGCAACAGCAACATACCCTTGTCTCAAAATCTCAGTGCAGGATGTTGCAGACGTATTGGATATTTCCAGAATGGAGGAAATGTCAAGCGACCAGGGCGACTAAAATGCAGATTGACTCAATGAGGGCTTAAATAAAATAGGGCTGGTAAAGTTATAATTAGACTGTTGGGAGCTTTTCCAGCACGATCTTGCCATCATCATTTGTAAACATCAGGATATTATCTTCAACTGTCAGCCCCATAATTTCTGCCACCTTCTTAGGAAGCGTTATCCTGTAGGAATTGCCTGCCCTCGTTGAAACGTGTGTTACATCTATTATAGATTTCTTTGTGGTCATGTTATCAAATGTAAAACATTGCCCCGCTTAACAAATCTCCTCAGAATTTTTTTTACATTTTATTGTAAAAGAATAGTTGGGAGCCCGCCACTTTTGAATAAATAAAAAAAATGGATTAATGGTGTACTTCATTCCTCAGGGTAGAAAGGTTGAGAGATTTCTGGATACCGTTTTCCCCGATCTGCCCGTATATCTGTGCTCCAAAGTGGCACTTTACTGAGTGGCCCACGGAAACATCGACATACGGTGGGCTCTCCTCGAAGCAGACTTTCTGCGCAAACGGGCATCTTGGGGCAAATTTGCACTTTGGCAGGTTTATGTCTTCCGTTTGCTCGAATATCTTCTCCCCCAATGTGTCTGAAAGCTTTCCTTCTATTCCCATGCTTGAAATGACAAGTGCAATGGTGTAAGGATGAGATCCATACCTGATAATATCAGAAGTTGCGCCTGATTCAACTATTTCCCCTTTGTAAAGCACGTAAATCCTGTCACTGATATACCTGGCAGATGCGATATCATGTGTAATGTAGAACAGCGTAACGCCATTGTGTTTTCTCAGGTTTTTCAGCAGGTTTAATACTCCAGCCCTCAAAGACACATCAAGCATGGATATGGGTTCGTCTGCAACCAGTATCCTGGGGTTGAGGACCAGGCTCCTGGCGATTGACACCCTCTGTCTCTGCCCTCCGCTAAGCTGGTGGGGAAATTTGGAAATATAATCCTCAATAGGAGTGAGCTCAGCTTCCTCCATTGCCCTTTTGATCCTGGCCTCAGTTGCGTTTCGGTCCTCGGACAGTTTGTTCACTTCCAGTGGCTCAAGTAGGATGTTTCTCACAGAGAATCGCGGATTTATGCTCTGGAACGGGTCCTGGAAAATAGTCTGCACCATCTTCCTGAGCTCAGCGATCTGCTTCCTGTTGCCAAAATCAACCTCCCTGCCTGCAATCTCCAGAACACCGTCAGTGGGGGTCTCTATCAGGCCTAGCATTCTGCTGAGTGTTGTTTTTCCGCTGCCCGTTTCTCCTACAAGTGCAACGGATTCGCCCTGGTTGACGATTAAATTGACCTTGTCCACCGCTACAACTACTTCCTCCTTTTTCTTTCCAATTTCCCTGATTCCGGTCTTCTTCTGGAACACCTTTGTGATTTCCTTTGTCACAACCAGAGGTTTGTTCCTCACTATTATCAGTTCTTCGGAAAATGGATCTGCGGACACCTGCTTGGCTGGCTTGCCGGTCCTGAAAGGAAGTATTGTGCAGGCCACCTGGTGAGTGCCGGAAATTGACCTCATTTCTATTGATGATTCGTCTAAACAGATATCATCGTGGAAATCACATCTGTCATAAAACGGGCACCCTTCTATCTTTTTAGTGAGAATAGGTGGAGCCCCCCTGATTGGAAGTACCTCAGAAACGTCTTCGCTCAGTTTTGGAATGGACTCGATGAGCATATAAGTGTAAGGATGCTGGGCTATGTCGAAAGTGTTGCTTGGTATCTTTTCAATCACTCGCCCTGCATACATTACCATGAGCTTGTCTGTAAGGTGCGACACCATGGAAACATCGTGGGAAATGCTGAGAATGGAAAGCCTGTAGGAATCCTTGAGCTTCTTAAGTTCCTCTATGATACGGTATTGGGTGATTACGTCCAGCGATGTAGTGGGTTCGTCTGCAATGACGAGTGATGGCTTAAGGGCAATTGCCATTGCAATGATGACTCTTTGTTTCATTCCTCCGCTCAGCTGGTGCGGAAAGGCATCCAGTACCCAGTTATCGAGGCCAACCGCATTCAATAATTCCAGGACTCTCTCCTTTGCCTCCTCCTTTGTTTTTCCCTCCTTGAAAATAAAGATGTCGGAAATCTGCTGCCCAACTGTGAAAAGCGGATTCAGTGAATCTAATGCGCCCTGGAACACTATGGATATGCCTTTCCATCTCACAACCTTGAGTTCTTCCTCTATCTTCCTCTCCTTTCCGTTGTACCTCAGGGAGTAAGAAGCCCCGCGGTCTTTGTCCACAATGGTCTGGCCCTTGAATATGACCCTCCCAGATGTTACAACGCTATTTTGTGGCAGGATGTGGGAAATAGCCATTGCAAGAGTTGACTTCCCGCATCCGCTTTCACCCACAATACCTATGGATTCATTCTCCCTGACTCCGAAAGTTACATTTGAAAGGGCATAGACTCTTTTTCCTGAAATTGTGTATTCAACCGACAGATCTTCCACGTAAAGTACGTAATCCTCGAAATTTGGATCTATTTCCATGCTTTTACCTCCTCAATGTAACATCTGTTGCTTCTCTTACTGCGTCTCCCATCATATTGAATCCTATTACAAGGAGTACAATGAAGAGACCAGGAAACACTGTTATCCACCACTGCCCTGAAACAATGTACTGGAAACCGTCTGTAATTATGGCACCAAGTTCAGGAGTCGGTGGCCTAATACCTACACCCAGGAAACTCAGCGAAGCTGCCACTATGACGGCTGCCCCTAGGTTAAGTGCGTATAGAACTATAGTGGGAGTAACAGAAACCGGCAGTATGTGCTTCAGCATAATATGGCCCTTCTTTGCCCCGATTGAAATTGCAGCCGTAACGTATAGCTCGTTCTTGGTGGAAAGAACCGTACTCCGCGCCACCCTTGCAAATGTCGGGATGGTAACAACTGTAATTGCAATTATTAAAGTCCAGAAACTTGGGCCTATGGCCACAGAAAGGGCTATTGCAAATAGGATGCTTGGGAATGAAAACAGAATATCCATGGATCTCATGACAACGTTGTCCGTTATCTTGCCGAGATATCCTGCCATAATTCCAAGGCCAACGCCTATCACATAGCTAAGCGATACAGACAGAAATGCAAGTTCCAGGTCAAGCCTGATGGCGTACAGTACCCTTGAGAAAATATCCCTTCCAACTATGTCTGTGCCGAAGAGATGCGCTGCAGATGGCGGAAGCAGGGCGTTGTTCAAGTACTGGGTATCCGGGTTATACGGGGCAAGATTTGGTCCAACAGCCGCAAGAGCAATGAAAAATGCAATAATTGCAAGTGCCACCAGCCCTGTTGGGTTCCTTAAGAAAAGCCGAATCGTCTCATAGGTTGGACTTTCCCTCCACTGCCTCCTGTTACCCAGAATGTTAATGTTTTCCTCGATCATTTGAAATCACCTAAAGGCGGACCCTCGGATCCACGTATGCATACAGCAAATCTGCAGCAAAATTCACAAGAGTGAAAAGCAGGGCGGAGATCAGTACTACACCCATAACTGTCGGGTAATCCAGTTGCAATATGGCCTGGTAAGCTAGAAGTCCCATACCCTGCCAGGAGAATACTGACTCAGTCAGAACGACTCCTCCCATGAGGGCACCGGCCTGAATGGCACCCACTGTTATGGCGGGAAGCAATGCATTCCTCAGTGCATATTTGTTCACTATAATCTTCTTAGGAAGGCCGATAGCGAACACAGTGCGCATATAGTCCTTGTTTAGGACGTCCAGCATGCTCGACCTTAGCACACGGGAAATTGTAGCAATTCCAGCCAGAGAAAGGCCCAATGCTGGCAGAACAATATGCCAGAGGGAATTTACGAAATCTGGTATATTTAAGCTCAATAAGCTGTCCAGTATGGTCATTCCAGTATATGTGTTAGGTTGCGCAAGGTAGACGCTAAGTTGACCGTCTGGCGCAGGTGCCCAACCCAAGTTAACGTAGAATACAATGATCATTATCATTTCAATCCAGAAGACCGGCATTGAAATGGCAAGTAGTGAGAACACCCTTACACCGTGATCTCCGGCTTTATTTGCCCTCAGGGATGAATATATTCCCGTTACAAGAGCAATAGGGATGGAAATAACCAGTGAGGCTATTGCAAGCTCAAAACTGGCAGGAAAGTGTTCCCCAATAAGAGTATTGACAGAATTTCCTTCGACGAATGAATATCCCAGGTTGAAATGAGCAAGTGAATACAGGTATATCAGGAACTGGTCCCACAACGGTTTGTTCAGGCCAAGTTCCCTTTCAATTACTAAGTATTCCTGCTGGTTGAATTCCGGGCCCACAAGTATCCTCGCAGGGTTTCCAGGAACAACATGTGACAAAATGAATGTGATTACTATAACACCAAAAATGGTGGGAATTAAAGATAAAATTCTAAAAATTAAAAATTTATAAAAACTGTTCATCGTATCACG
>JAJZKX010000077.1 GCA_021850745.1 Thermoplasmata archaeon | reverse complement strand
GGAAGACACATCTGTCGGTGGCACTGGGAATGAGGGCACTCCAGTCTGACATTTCAACGTATTATATATCTGCCGTTAAACTGGTGCAGTCTCTCAGGAAGGAATACATGAGAGACAGGCTTAACATCCTTCTACGCAGTTATTCAAGGTATGCGCTCATGGTAGTGGATGAGATCGGTTATCCCCCATTGAACCGCGAAGAGTCGAGTCTCCTCTTCTAGTTGGTCTCGTACAGATATGAGAAATGCTCCACTATATTCACCTCAAACAAGTCTTTCTCTGAATGGGGTGAGGTCATGGGCGATCAGGTTATGGCTTCAGCCATCCTGGACAGGATACTGCATCACTGCACAGTGCTGAACATCAAAGGTGAGTCTTACAGGCTCAAGGACCGGAGGAAGGGCGATCCTCCTCCATACAGGGATAAGTGAAAGAAAATGGAAATCATAAATATGGGTGGACAGATTTCATCTGCCGATTTTGGACAGTTTTCAGTTGGCGTTTACACAATACAATGAACTGGAAATAATAGTAATTTAGTTGAGAATTTTTAACAGAAATTCCCAAGTCAGAAATTAATGTGGATTAAGTTAAATCTTCGGATTCAGGTTAGAAATAGCAGAATGATAACGATTATATACTTTAACAAGTAATGTTTTTAGGAAAGATTATTGCTGAGATCTGTCCAGGAGTAAAAATTATGCCTGATGATGAGCATTCAAAAAGTGAAGTCCCCATCTTCGTGAACAATGTCAAATATGACATCAATAGAGGACCAGAACTGGTATCAAATATAAAGAAAATTGGCAAGATACCCGCCGCAGATGAACTGGAGGAATTGATTGAAGGTAAACTTCGCCCACTTCCAGATTCAGGTTCAGTTGAGATTAAAGGGGGAGAACACTTTGTCAGCCACCCAAGAACTGGAAAATCCTCTGCTATGTGAAATAATTGTGATGGTCCCCTTACCTGAAGACCAAATAGAAGAGCTTCGGCAATTTCAAAGTGATCTTCATTACATAGAAGAAGCGGGTCACCCGTATATACTATTTAAAAAGCTGATATTGCCAGAAGGTTGCGAACCGAAAGAATGTGATGCATTATTATGTCCAGATTCGCACCTTGGATATGAGGCCAGATTGCTTTTCTCTACTAAAATAAATTCAAGAAACCAACTTAATTGGCACTATAGTGTGAGTTTGTTTGGTAAGAACTGGTACGCCTTCTCTTGGCAATTGAATAATAGGGACCTAAGGTTGATTCAGATATTGTCTATGTTCTTGGGGGCCCTTAGTTGAAACCGCTCTTAAGGATAACGAGAACGATGTTCGAATCAATAAAGGCAGATCTATTGCGTTCCCATCCTATTGCATATGAACGAGTAGGTTTCTTATATGCCAGAACATCCGAAAATGATCTAATGTCGTTCGCATTTTCTTATGAGCCCGTTGACGACGAAAACTATGTGGAAGATTCATCAGTTGGCGCCTCAATAAACAGTGATGCCATCAGGAAAAGTATGCAATATGCAATGGACCATCATTGCGGAGTGTTTCATATTCACTTTCACGGTTATTATGGTAAACCAATGTTTAGCACTATTGATTTAAACAGTTTAAGACATCTGATACCGCCGTTTAACATTATAAGTCCAGATAGTTTGCATGGAGCCATAGTTATGAGCAATGATTCTGCAAGTTCAATAGTACTGGTTCCAGGGTCCAAAAGGCTCAAAACTGGTAATGTCTCTATAATAGGGTTTCCAACAATCACGCGAAGGTGATTATATCGACTTAGAACACCACATTCGTCAAACATTCTTGGGAAAAGAGTTCCCGGAAGTCTGCAGGAGAACTATTGTTGGAATAGTAGGCCTGGGAGGAGGGGGGAGTCATGTTGTTCAACAAATGGCACATATCGGTTTTAGAAACTTCGTTCTTATTGATCCCGACATAGCGGAAAAATCAAACATGAATCGTCTGATTGGAGCTACACAGGCAGATGTTAATCTTAAGACACCTAAGACAATCATTGCGAGGAGATTGATAAGACGTATAAACCATAATGCGTCAGTTAAACTATTCCAGGACCTGTGGCAAAATTGTGGTTCAGAGTTGGAATCCTGCGATATAATTTTTGGTTGTATAGATGGTTTAAGTAATAGGGACCAACTCGAGCGCGTGACGCGCCGTTTCCTTATCCCTTATATTGATATTGGGTTGGATGTTACAATCACTGAAGGGGAAAAACCACGAATGGCCGGCCAAGTGTTCACTTCAATGCCCGGCTATCCTTGTATGAGGTGCTTAGGATTTTTCCCAGATGGTGCATTATCACGTGAGGGGAGACTCTATGGTGACGCCGGTTCAAACCCACAAGTTGTCTGGGCAAATGGAATATTGGCATCCGCTGCTGTTGGAGTAGCTGTGGAGATACTAACTGCCTGGCCCGGAAATCCATCAGAAATTATTTGGCTTTCTTATGATGGAAATTTAAACACATTGACCCCGCATGTGAAATTAAAATATTTCATACCTACAGAATGCACTCATTTCCCCATCAATGCTATTGGACCCCCGATTTTTAAGCAGCTGTAAGATAAGGTAGAAGTCTTACCCCATGACTGCTGACAATTTAGGTAGAAAGCATAGTCGAAACATTACTGCGAATGAAATCCTTGAATTTGTCATATTTTACCTAGGTCTATATGGAGAGGAACATATTAAGCAAAAGAATATCAGTTCAACTAAATTGGCGGAATGGTTGACCAGTCAACAGTGAAATTGAGTGTTTCATTTTTCTATAGTCAACCAGTCTGGCATTTGGTTTAGCTTACTTTGTTGATACGAATGCTCCGGCTATTATCAAGAATATACCAAGTACGCCAATCCAAATTGAAGGATAGTGAAATGCGAACCAGATGAAAGTAAACAATGCACCTATGCCTATCATAGCAACAGATCCGCTGTCGGTTGATAATTCCATTTTTTGAGATACTATAGTCACCTCCTTTTAATCTTAAAGCTGATCCTCATTGCGATGGATTTTGTAATTGAAGCCAACCAAGCAGCTTACCTATGCCAGGTAGTTCTTTCCTTCCTCCGATATCATTCCGGTCAAATATTGTGTAGCTGGTTTAATGGTACCCTTTGAGATTGCCTCAGAAATTTCTGACATTTCCCTTATATGAGTTGCTATCCTCCTCGGTTTCGAAAAAGTAACCCTAAACTTAGTTGCATCGTTCATTTGCTCAACGGTGGGTTTACTGGGTAAAGTTGAGACGGTCGGCAATTCACCGTTTCGTGTTAGGTAAGTATTAAGTTCTGCCAAAGACAACTCACCAACCCGATAAACTACAGTTTTTCCATACTTATCGCTTGGATCAAGATCTCTTCCTCCTGAAGAATACTTAAAGGCTCCTGACAACATTGAACTGAAGAATTCGACTCCGTAATCTATCAACTCAAAACCAAAATAACCACTTCTTGGCAACAGAATGGGGATTCCTCTTGAAATTGCAAATTCGTCCAAACTTTCAATGAGAGATATTAACCTATTTTTTTTCGTTGGTACAGACTTGAGTCTTTCAATCCCATTGATCACTAATGAAATACCAACATGTGACTTTGTATCAAAAGAATTTTGAACGATCCGGTAGATAGTATCCAATCCAACTTTTCCGGAGTTTTCAGCCCCTATTTCAAAGCAGGATGAGTCCAGATATAAGCTCAACCAGGGAAGTGCAACATTGGGTTTCGTAAATTGTTCGCCAGTTGAGCTTTCGAAACTCTGTGCGGCCAAAAAGGCTGCGGCCCTATTCATTCTGACTACTTGAGAAACCAATTCAGAATTAGAGGATGATTTCAAAACAGGAACAGGAGGAATGAATGATGCTGATCCCTGTTTCGGGGCTTCATACATCATCCCTTGTATTTTGGAAATATATTCCTTGTCAACTGTTAGCCATAGTTTCTCGAAGTTTCGTCTGTACTCAGAAGTGGGGACATCTTTTGGAAGGGTTATGGGGTTGTTCTTTTTCCTCTTTTCAAGAGCGAGAATATAATCCCATGCTGCCTCCACAAATTTTCTTTCGAACGGAGGTAACAAGCCGAGGGCATTACCATATCTACTCTCCGAAACATATTTCCGGAATAGTCTCCCCGTGGAATCACTCCCATGGAATGAGTGCCGCAATAAAATCTGAGGCAATTTGTATGAGTATATTTCTGGTGGCTCAAAGAAAATTAAATGGTGGTCTCTTATTGCTTTTGCTACACTAATATCATAGTCTAATGTTGGAAGAGGTATTGATGTAACTAAGCTTGCCCAATGACCGGATGGAAGAATTATAGGAGAGTTTTTCGGAAGTAAATCTGGATGGTTCATGAAAACCTTCCAATCTTCTTCTCCTTTTAACTCTGGGATGTATGATGGGAATTGGAACTCCACCCCCCGTATTGAGTATTTCCCGGTCCTGGCCGTATCTGTTTTCTTCTCCACTTTAAGATTTATTAAATTACTGTGTCTCACCAATGTTCTCCCCCTTCTTCTTGAGATTCTTCATTGCATTAACAAGTTTATCTACGTACTCAATTGGAATGACAATCCCACCTTGAACTAGTTCTCCATCAATTACTGAAAATCGCTTCTCAGTCAGATGTATCAACAATCCATTACGAGGTCCACGAGATAACACTGCTTCCACAACATAAGGTGGGTTATCCTCAATCCTGTATCTGCCGAACCCGTGAAGGGGCTCTCCATTTGGGAAATAGAGGGCTGTCTTTCCAACTTTAGTAGAATATGCCTCCCTTATAAGGCACAATTTCTCCAGATATTTTCTTGTTGTAGGTTCTGCGATACCACTCAATTTGGAACACTGTAATGCAGTAATTCCATTTTCTCGCCCATACTTGTATAATGTGTAACGGACTCTCTCTGTAGAAAGAGACTCTCTCGTATTCAATGGCAAACCAGATAATTCTACATCAGTCCTCAAATTACTGAGTTCTACATATTGTTCAAAATCAAAGTCCCGGAGTGAAAGTGATTCCCGTTTTGTACCTTCTTTTGTTTCCTCTTGTCTTGTCATTTTCGGTAACCAAAAAAATAATGCACACATTGTATTTAAGCATTATCTATTTCTACACATTGTAACTAAACTTTAATGAGATGATAAGCCGCAGTTCAAGCCACTAATTTAGAAATTGGGTTGTATGGGTTTGAAATGAAGTAAGTGTCTATCACCGAAACCTATCATTCAAAGGATAACCTATCATCGATTGACATTGTGGGTGCAGTCTATATGGGTATTCAAGAGGGTGGAAGGTGAAAGGAATTTATCTGGAATAGGGGAAGCGATCTACCTAACGCTTATAGAATAGAAGTACTGCCTATTCCAGGAAAAACCTGACAATCAAATATCATCAATAAACTCGACAATTTTGGCTATTATTTCTTCGGATAACTGCGAATTTTTCAATCTCTTGAGTTCTTTGCCAAGTGCCCCCTAGTTCATGTTTTTGTTTGGTTAATCGTTATATTAATTATTGTAAAGCATTAAACCAATCAGTAAATATCGACTATTAGCACTTAACTCATTACCGGTTCCCAATGGTCTTTATAATTAGCAGAAATCACGCATATGATGGCATACCACAGAGATAAACTGATCCTGAACAATAGCCTGTTGAGAGTGCTAGAACATTTCAGGTTAGCCAAGGTGGATTATGCCAGGAATGTCACAAAATACACGGAGATACAAAGAGATACAGTCCTATCATGCATTCAAGAACTTGAAAGCTACGGATTTCTGGAAAAGTACACAAATACTTCGATCAAGCGAACCAGTGCCAAGCTGAAAAAAAGTGCAGAAGTGCACAAACACCATACTTACTACCAGATAACACGGGGTGGAAACATTGCCCTGAATGAAATAAACCCCAAGAGCTATCTGCAATACCTGGCCAGCGAATGCATTTCCCTGTTGATGGGTAAAAAAGAGAACCTGATTCTGGATAATAAGAGTTCAAAACTTGTGGAAATGGGATTGCTGAAGAGAAATTTTGACCTTACTGGTTTAGGCCGAATGGTTCTCAAGGAATTAAAGCAGTGATGGTTTTCTGTTCTATGATGATTCATCCGGGGTAACCTCAAAAATATGGAAAATTGCTTTTAAATTCTGATAGCATTAAGGCGAGTCAGTTCTCACTTTCAAGTTTGAGTTGGCCAGAACCGATAATGAAACAATAACCCCCAACCCTGATTTCAGTCGGGGCTCCATTCTTCAGCTTACCCTGCACGTATATCCTGCTTGGTCTTTTCATTTCTATACCCTGCTCAATGAAAGTTTTCCTCCCTGGTTCCATTATCCCGTGCTTGAGCAACCATGCCGCTGCAGGCCCTGCAGCAGAGCCTGTTGCAGGATCCTCACCGCCATAGAAGATCATTCTCGCGTGCAGGATAGCGTTCTTGTCAACTGTTTCCCTGCATACAAGATAGAAAAAGTGGCCACCCTGTTTTCGTATGTAACTGTCCATCAGGCCAAAATCAGGCTGGATCTCTTCAAGGGTCTTCAGATGCTTCAGGGGAACAATTATGAATTCGTTGCCAGTGGATACTGATTCAATTGGAATGGAGTCATTTATTTCATCCGGCTTGACTCTGAGAATTTCCGCTATTTCTTCTCTTTTGTGGGTTCTTCCAAAAACAGGCTCAGGCTGGACCATTTCTCCATAAAGTCCCTTTTCGCCCGGTTCAAAAGTAACATTGACCTTTCCAACCTTCAGGGAAAGTGTAATTTCCTTTTTGCCCAGAATTTCCTGCAGAACAAATGATGTGCCCAGGGTTGGATGGCCTGCAAATGGCAGCTCTTCCTCAACGGTGAATATCCTGGTCCTGAATCCCTCCGGAGAATTGGCATCTTCTTTGGAATTCAATACAAAAGTGGTCTCTGAAAAGTTCATTTCCCTTGCAATTTCCTGCATCTCCTCTGCGCTCAGGTTTCCTGAGTCCAGAAACACCGCAAGCTGGTTTCCACGTAATGGGGAATCTGCGAACACATCTACCAGTGTGAATTCAAGGGTTTTAGGTGCCATGCTTGAAGATTAACCTGAATGCGGTTAAATGGGTTTGCAAAAGAGCTGTCAAGTTGGAATATGGGAAGTTTGACAATATTTTATGGAACCTTGGTTCAGCTTGGTATTTATACAATCTGGGAAAATAATTTAACTGATTGCATAATCTTGCCTTAACTAAATAATGAACTGGAAGACTGCCCTGGTCTTGACGATTGTGGGTTTTGTGGCAGTGTTTATACGAATATACCCAACCATGGGTAACTTTGCGTTCGGAAACGATTTTGGGATATACAGCACAATTGCTAGAGATTTCCTGAACAGCGGCAGGATCTTCGAGACATTCAAGTCTCCGTGGGGAGGGGCAGGCTACGGTGATTTCCCCGTGATGTACTGGATAGTGCTTGGGCTTTCAAGGATCAGCGGATTGAATTACGCCACCTTGCTGGTGAAGGTTCCACCTGTGTTTGGAGGGCTGTGTTCAATCATAGTGTATTTCATCGCATACAGGCTCACAAAGAACAGCCTTGTATCATGCCTTGCAGCCATGTTCGACGCCGTAAATCCCGTCA
>JAJZKX010000076.1 GCA_021850745.1 Thermoplasmata archaeon | reverse complement strand
ATGCCGCTGGGAATTGTGCTGAAAGACAGCGCTACGGCTTTCTTGTTGTTATTCACAACAACAAATCCCAGAGTCTTGTCATCCGGCATAACCGTATCAGTTCTTGCATAGGTCTCTATGAATTCAGCCATGCTCTCTGCAGGATAGTCCGAAATAAGAACTTCTAGAAGGTCACTGAACGAATCAGGAAGTCTGGATATATCAACACAAATTGTGGACGGGTGAATATCACCCATTACCACGTTATACATGGCGCATTCTACCAATTAAACCAACTTATACTTTTACTCTCTTGAGGTACCATCTCTCGGCTCCAGCTTCCTTCTCCCTGGCTAGTGCGTCTTTCAGGGTTCCGGGTGCCGAGGCAATTCCTGAGTCTCCGGGTTCCCAGTTGGCTCCGGTTGCAAGCTTGTTTGCCCAGTTGAACTGTAGAGCTTTTATGACTCTCAGTATTTCCTTGATATTTCTCCCAGTCTCCGCAGGATAGTAAATCATCCATCTTACAACCTGGTTTGGATCTATGATGAAAACACCCCTCACGGTGGTTCCAACTTTTGGATCAAGCAGGTTGAATTCTGTGGCAACTTCCCTGTCAAGATCCGCTAGAACCGGGAAAGGAACCTCGATTCCGTATTTTTCCTTGATGTCTTTCAGCCATGCGATGTGTGAATAAATGCTGTCCACACTCAATCCTATGAGTTCTACTCCCAGTTTCTTGAAATCTTCATAGGATTCACTGAATGCCATAAACTCTGTTGTGCATACCGGCGTGAAATCCGCTGGGTGTGAAAATAAGAGAACCCATTTTCCCTTGTAGTTTGAGAGTGTTATCGGTCCCTGCGTTGAATTCACTGTAAAATCCGGTGCTTTCTGTCCTAATGTTACTGCCATATTTTGATCACCTTAACTAAATCCTGCATTATTTAATAAGCATTTTGTTAATTTATGCGATTTATTCTGGATGGTGCGGGATACGTGTAAAATATGCATTCATACCGCATACATCATGATAGCCGCCAGGTACTTCGGTCAGGATCATTTGGGCATTTCCTCGGTTTGATTCTACTCCTCTCCCTAATGATGCAGGATTTCTGCCTAATGAATGATAAATTTGGAAAAAATAACGGGGTCACTGCTCCACATTTTCCATAAACCATTCCGCAAAGTAAGTTATCAGCATATCTGCGCCTGCCCTGAACACTGCTGTCATGCCTTCGAGTATGATATTTTCATTCATGTAACCATCAAGTATTGCTTTCTTGATCATGCTGTATTCACCGCTGACACTGTAGGCAGCCAGTGGGAGGTCAAATCTTCTCCTTGCCTCGGAAATGACATCAAGATAAAAAATAGCTGGTTTCACCATTATCATGTCCGCTCCCTCTTTTATGTCAAGATCGATCTCCCTCATGGCCTCTCTTGAATTGCGCCAGTCCATCTGGTAAGTCTTTCTGTCTCCAAATCCCGGGGCAGACTTGACAGCCTCCCTGAAGGGGCCAAAGAGGTTTGAAGAGTATTTTGCGCTGTATGCGAGAATTGAAGTGTTGTTAAATCCAGACTGGTCAAGGGCTTTCCTTATTGAACCAACCTGTCCGTCCATCATGCCGCTTGGTGCTATGACGTCCGATCCACTTTCGGCATAACTTAGTGCAATGCGGTCATAAACATCAAGGGTCCTGTCATTATTTATAACGGATTTCTCAACTATGCCGCAGTGTCCATGATCGGTATACTCACAGAGGCAGAGATCAGTCATGACAGTCAGCGAAGTCTTCTCCTTGGCAAGCTTAACAGCTTTCTGCACTCCGCCATTGGGATCGTACGCAGAGGAACCAATGGCATCCTTGTGGGCCGGAACACCGAAAAGGAGGATATTCCTTATTCCTTTGGTCTCAAGGCTCTCCAGGTACTTCCCGACCATTTCCAGCGGGTATGTGTAAATTCCCGGCATGGAGTTAATAGGAGCCATATTCTTCAGATTTTCATCCACAAAAACAGGCATGATGAGCTTTGATGGATCAATCCGGGTTTCTGCCACTAGGTCACGCATTCGCGGTGTTGTTCTTGCCCTTCTCATCCTTGTTTCCGGAAACATAAATACTTAATCATTCAGTGGATTAAAGCTTATTGGGATTTCATTGAAGTACCGGGTGAGTTCAAAGGGAGAAATGCTTGTGGAAACTGATGTATCCGAGTTCCTCAGGTCAGAAGCTGATATGGAACTAAATATTTTCGACAGCGCCAGGAAAATTTCCGAAAAGGCGGTTTTTCATTTCCACGAAATTTACGGGATAAACGATGTAAGGGTAATTTACGAAGACCTTGGTTTTGAGATAGACAGCAACAGGATCATAGCCTCCGGGAGGGTAAATTCCACAGACATGGACAAGGCACAGTCAGGTTCCGTCTACCTCGTGTCATCATCTCTCATAGCACTCTGGGAACTTACATCAACCATGGGTATGAAGACACAGGGTTACAGGTCCATAAAAAACCTTAGCATAGTCTCCATAGAAGAACTGCATTAGCCAATGCACTACACTATTTCTGAAAGCTTCATAACGGGCCATCTGTCCGCATCATATTTTGGCGTTGCAGCATAGAGCCTCCTGTTTGAGGAATTGACCAGGACATATCCGTTTGCCTCCCTGAAATGTATTGTGAGGCTGGCGTAATGGCTTATCCTCTTGTAGTAATCATCGTCCGTGATGATTATTATTGCTCCGGTGGGCCTCAGGCCGTTGATCAGATTCAGGAGATCGCCGAAAAATTCGTATCCGTACGTGAATATGAGAAAATCTGAGGAAAAGAAGTACAGGTTTGGCCTGGAAGAATTGGAAAGAAAGAAATCCACGACTTCATTTGGGAAATCTTCCGCTATGCTTTTTCCTTCAAGGTTTATGATAAATGAATTGGATTTTTTGGATTTCTCCGCTGTTATGTAATGCTTCAGGTTCTCAGTCTCGAGGCTGGCTGTAAGAACCCTTGAAGATTCATAACTTCCGGAAGTAACATCTATGACTCCCCGGTTCTGGGAAATGGCATTTTTTATCATGTTGTTTTTCATGAGGTTTACCAGGTCGTTGACTCCGGTCGATTCATCCTCACGGTGAAGTATTATCAAGGATCCCAGGGGAACACTGTCCTCCCCGGTTGGGTTGAGTTTTGTCAGTTCCGCACTTCCAAGCGGAACCTGGAAGAGATCGGTATTTTCAACCTTCGGCATCTTTACCTTCGTGTTGGGATACAGCACGTGTCCCCGGTCAAGTGGCAGGAATCTGCCTGCATAAAGAGAATAGATATAAATTGGAGATGAGGAAATTGATATTCCTCTGAGCTTTTCAATGGTTGCAGTTCTGACAAGAAAATCATTCTTGAGGTAATAATCCATTGATATAACACCATCTGCAAAATATTCCAGTTTTGGCTTCTCCTTTGCCTCTATAATCACAATGAGGTTTGCACCTGATTTTTCAACAAGATCCGTATTCAACAGGGAAAAAAGCACATTCTCATTCATATCATACTTTTCAGCAATGGCATCAATTGAATCTATGACTATGATAGGGTTACCGTTAAAATTCTTGTCAACAAAATTATAGATTAACTTGATCTCCGGTAAAAGATCCTGTATGTTCAGGACGAGGTTTCCCTCAATTGAGGTGCTCATTTTGCCTTCTTCAATCATTCGCTCAAGCTTTGATAGGGATTCTGTATTGACATTGACCAGTTCGCTGGTGGCAGCATCCTCAGTTTTTATGGAAACGCTTTCCAGCCATTTGAATGTCTCGTAGAGATAGGCGTCCGAAGACCTGGATGAAAGGTATGAAACAGGGGAGTTCTCCCTGACACTCTCCAGAAATTCCAGTGCAAATGTGGTTTTACCTGCTCCGGGTTTTCCCTTGACAATTAGAGATCTTCCCCTGCTCTGGGAAAAAAACTCATTTATCTTGCCAAACAGGCTCTCGTTTTCCATTTCCACCTAACCTCTTAACTCAAGATCTTCTATACTTTCAGGCTGCCATTCCTGGCAGAACCTCGTGATTTGCCCGAACTGGATGCTGTCCATGGCATTGTCCGAAAAAACAAGTATTAGATAAGAATTTTTCTCTATTGCTGCG
Source organism: Thermoplasmata archaeon (assembly GCA_021850745.1). The sequence continues at coordinate 3,531 of JAJZKX010000076.1, read as the reverse complement.
CTTTTTATTTGCTCAAAGGCCCTTGCCACCTCAAAGAACTCGTGATATACAATGAGAAGATCAAATACATCCACAAATACCACGGAACTTCTTCCTTCCAGCATCCTCTTCACTATCGTGTCTGAAATGAAGGACAGGTTAACTGGCCGGTTTCTCTGTGCGCCTATTGAATCAGTGACCCATACGAAATTATCATCATTGAAGATTTCAGGCATTTCCAGTGCGAAATTGAACCTGGAAGCAATAAGAAGCTTCTTTCTGTCTATGTTAACCGATAAAAGGAGTGACATGAAAGCCTGGGTGTTTTCAGGTTTTGTAAAAAAGATTGTTCCAGGGTATATGCCATTTTTAGCAAGATAAATAGTAAAATCATTAATAGTTTTCAGTTTTCGGACAATATGTGATGTGAGGGCTTTCCTGAGCCTCTTTCTGGATTCGTTCATGTCCAGGAGGTCCAGGAAGACAATTTCGCTGCTGTACCTTATTTTCTCATTAATCTCTATATCCTTTTCCATCAGGAGAATCAGGAGGTAATCCCTTCTTTCCTTCAGAAGAAGTTCTTCAACAGGTTTCTCAAGCTTCCCGTCGACATAAATCATGACAGAGGTTGGTTTCTCTTTCTCCAGTACTGATTCTGTAAAGTCGAGTATTAGTTTATACTCCACACCGGTGGGATTCATGAGGGTGTTGCATATTTCCCCATGTTTTCCTCCTTTATCATATACCAGGATCATCTCAACCACAATACGACGCCAATTAATTATTTTAACTTTGCCAGTTAATAATCAGCATGAACGCATGAGAATAGACTAGGTTAGATTTAAGTGTTTGTGCACTTAATTTTATTTCCTTTATTTCACCCTTTAAATAGTGAAAAATACTCAATTCATAGGGGACCGGTTTCCCGATTCTTTTCTGGATTGTTAACATTTCGGAAACAAATTTAAGTTTAGGTATGCAATCAACAACCATGAGAAGAAACAAAATATCTGTAATAGGTGCTGGCAATGTTGGAGCTACAGTGGCCCAGTTTCTCGCAGCACGAGAACTTGGGGATATTTACCTGTTCGATGTAGTGGACGGGATACCTGAAGGGAAGGCCCTGGATATAGCTGAGGGAACACCGCACTGGAGAACCTCAGTGGAAGTAAAAGGTTTCACGACAACAAATCCCGAAGCCTACAAAAATATGGCAGATTCTGACGTTATCGTGGTTACTGCCGGGCTCGCCAGAAAACCCGGAATGAGCAGGGACGATCTGCTGAACAAGAACATAGAGATTATATCGGATGTCGGAAAAAATATAAAAAAATACAGCCCGAATTCAGTTATAGTTGTGGTTTCAAACCCTGCTGACATAATGGCTTACGCCCTTCAGAAGTCTACTGGAATAAGCCCTGACAGGATAATAGGACTTGGTGGATCACTGGACAGCTCAAGGTTCAGGTACTTCATAGCACAGGAACTTGGGGTTGCGGTAGAAGACGTGAACGCTTTCGTGATTGGCGGTCATGGGGACGATATGGTTCCATTCGTAAGATACTCAAGCGTCTCAGGAATACCTATATCCAACCTGATGAGCAAAGACAAGATCGACGAGATCATCAAGAGGACAAGATTCGGGGGCGGGGAGATTGTCAACTATCTCAAGACTGGAAGTGCCTATTATGCACCCGGAATTTCAATTACTGCCATGGTTGAATCAATCATAAGAGACAGGAAGAGGGTCATTCCATGTGCAGCCTATCTGGAAGGGTCTACGGGAAAGCATTACAATGCTTCAGGCATTTTCATAGGCGTGCCCATAAAGATTGGTAAGGACGGTGTTGAAAAAATATACGAGATGGATTTCAACAAGGATGAACTTACCCTTTGGGAAAAGACAGTTCAGTCAGTTAAGAACAGCTGTAAACTTGTGGATCAGTTCTTTTCAAAGAACTGATTTACCAAGATATTTTTCATAAAAATCGGGATATTTTTTATATTTTACGGGGTCCCTGAATCCCGAATCCATGAAACCCCTCAGTCTCAGAAGACATGAATCACACTCACCACATGCTTCCTCTTCGCCGTTGTAACAGGAGTGTGTCAGTTCATAAGGCACTTTGAGCCTCATTCCCATGGATATTATCTCTCCTTTTGTAAGGTACTGGAGAGGAACAGCAATTCTCAAGCGTGAATCCTGCCCGAGCTTTGTTCCAAGATTTATGGTATTTTCCATTGAATTGAAGAACTTCGGCCTGCAGTCAGGATATCCGGAATAATCCACTGCATTTGCACCAATAAATACTGTTCCTGCACCAAGTACCTCCGCATAAGCTGAGGCAATGGACAGAAATATCGTATTCCTTGCCGGAACATAGCTTGTAGGGATGGAATCGGGTATTTCATCAATGGAACGGGTTTCGACCTTCATGTCAGAAGTCAGGCTACTGCCTCCAATCTGTTTCATGTCAAAACTCGCAACCTTTCTCTCGATTCCGTAATATTGACAGATTCTTTTCCCGCTTTCAAGTTCAACACTGTGCCTCTGCCCATAATCAAAACTTATGGCCGTTGCTTCATAACCATTTGAAAGGGCGTATGCCAGCACCGTGGCAGAATCCAGTCCTCCAGAGAGCAGCACTACTGACCTCTTATTGGTCAATGCTATCCTCGCTCTTTGCACCCTGTCCGGGCCCCTCGTAAACAACTACTGACAGGAATTTAATGTTTCTGTGTTTGCGTATCTTTTCTGAAAGCAGTGTGAAAAAATACTGGGAAAGGTTTTCGCTGGATGACATGTCAGCGTCCAGAAGGAAAACGTCCCCTTCCGGAAACCGGTACTCCTTTTGGCGGAAATTTACGGTGCATACCCCGTTTTCAACTTTATGCGTGGAGTAACAGTCCACTGCGGGAACTATAACTTTATGATCAATGGGTTCTATTATGTTTCTGATCTCTTTTTTTATGATGCCGTAATCAATGAGGACCCCATCAGCCATTTCCCCATTGAGGGTCAGATCCACGGAATAATCATGGCCATGCAGCCTTGAGCATTTCTCAATATTTGGTATGAAATGTGCAGCGGAGAACCTTATGTTGTTTGTGCTTCCGTTAATATGTATTTCCATGGACTTGAATTATTAGATTAGATTAATATCTATTCATTTCAGAACTTGGAAGTTGCACTATCAGGATCCGTGACCAGACCAAAAATAAAATATGAGTTTATTATGCAGAATGGCTTTGCATTAAGTTGCAATGCAACAAAACAAGGGGCGCGTGGCCCAGTCTGGATATGGCAATAGCCTCCTAAGCTATAGATCGGGGGTCCGAATCCCCCCGCGCCCGCTTCAAAGTTATGAAAATACGCCAATAGTTTCAATAATTCAGCAAACAGTTGAACATGGACCTGGCCGAATATACATCCAACTCCAGGGTGTGCGGTCAATTTACTGGATCCACACTATTGCCTCCGGAGATAGATGCCTCAACCGTTAACAAGAATAATGTTTTGCAGCAACGCCATGCATAACCCAGACGTCCATA
>JAJZKX010000075.1 GCA_021850745.1 Thermoplasmata archaeon | reverse complement strand
ACTTTTATTATAAGTTTTTAAATACGGTCAACGTGAATGACGAAGCAGCCTCATATTTTCATTGTACAGACAGGGAAAGAGCTGTGTTTGAGGCAGGAATCAAACTTGGTTCGATTTACCACCAATATATAGGCATTCCCATGAACCTTACTAACATTGAGGCAATAGAAACGGCAATAAGGCAGAGTGTCATGGTTCAGCCTTTTGTGGAGAAGGCAGATGTGAGAATAAATAAATCAATGGTTAAGAAAACCACGGGGCACTACAAATATGAAACGCTAAAGGGTGAGATGCTTGATGTATCATTAACGGTTAAATACAAAAGCGAAGAAGTAAGGGTAAGAATGAGGTACGTGGAAAAACTCGACTACCCATTAATGACTATAGAGGAATGAAAATGGCGGTAAAGATAGGAATTACAGGACCGGTAGGGCCAATAAAATCAGATGCGCTCGCAAAAATAATGGAAATGCTTAGAAATCAGGACAAAGAGGTACAGGGAGTTCTCGTCGGGGAAATTTTTGACCAGAATAAACTTACCGGATATACTATTTTTGACATATACTCCAAGAAAAAGGTTGTTTTTGCAGAAATTGGCCTTGTATCAAGGGTAAAGATAGACAAAATTGGCGTGGACACTAAACTTCTGGAAGAAATCCTGATCCCATGCCTTCAGAGGGCGAGGGAATCTGCTGATGTAATAGTAATTGATGAAATAGGCAAACTGGAACTGACTACAAAAAATGTCCAGAAGGAGATCAACGACACTCTGAATTATGTAAAGCCAATGATTGTAACGGTACATAAAAAATCAAGGAATCCTGTACTGCAGGAAATAAGGGCCCTTGAAGGAGTAAGAGTTTTCGATATTACCCCCATTAACAGGAGCCTTCTGCCCTACAGGGTCATGAAGGTTCTAAATGGAGAGGAAGTATCATAACTATTTACAGGGAAGGAAATATTGAAATTGATTTTAACGGGCAGGAAAATCCTGCATTAACCGCAAAGGGGCCTGGAAAGATTTCCACAGGTTTTTTAAATTTTTCACAGAAATTGAACAGGGATTTAACCATATCACTTCTAAACACACTGAAGCCTAAGTTATACCTCGATGGGTTTGGGGCAACTGGAATAAGGGCGCTTAGAGCTAATAAAGAAACAGGCATCCATTCAGTCGCAAGTGAAAGAAGTTTCGGTTCTTTCAGGCAAATAGTCGAGAATGCAAAGAGAAATGATTCCGGCATAGAGATATATAATGAATCATTTGAATCCACTGTTTCCAAATTTAAATTCGATTTCATTGACGTTGACCCGTATGGTTCCATAGTTCCCTTTGTGGATGTGGCAATAAATTATGTAAAAAATCATGGATATATTGGTTTCACCGCCACAGATTTAAGCGTTCTGTCAGGATCACTGAAGGAAAAGAACAGCAGGAGGTATGGCAGTGTTGTGCTGAACAACAGCCTTAGGCATGAAATGGGAATAAGGAATCTGCTGGGTTTTATCGGGAGAAGGGCATCAAACCTTGATTGTGGCATTGAACCCATGATCTCAATTTGGCATGGCCATTATTACCGTGTTATTGTAAGGGTGAATAAGAGCGTCAAAGACGCAATTCAAACACTTAATAAAATAGACAGCGTAAATATGCACAGTTTCAAGGATACTGTCTATCCTGACAGAAATATAGGCCCTATCTGGATGGGAAAGATGAATGGAATATTCGAAGAAAGAGAGATTGCATTTCCAAACACAATCGATGAAACGACAGCTGCATTTATAAATAAATTAAAAAATGAAGACATGGAGACATTCTTTACAGATTTGAGCGAGAGCCTTTCCAGCAGAAAAATTAACCTTTTATCCACAGAATCAGTAATCAGGATATGCAGGGAAAATGGCATTAAGGTTGAGAGAACCCATTTCTCCCCGACCGGATTCAAATCCGGCAATTCGCCGGATTGTCTCAATGCTATTTTGAGGTATGCGGATTCCAAGAAGGAATCTGCAAATTAAATAAAACCTGATCACCGTGGAGTGGTGCGGTTCTTGTACTCAAAAAAACAGTATGCCTGCCCCGGAATAATATGGGAAACAATTTATAAAGATTAATACTTTACCCATAGTGAATCCGATAATCAGGCTTTTCCGACCATTAAACGCCGTCATGGCTATAATAGGAACGGTAATTTCATCCCTTGTGGCCATTGGCTACTCAATTCAATTCAGCCTTGAGACAGTTGGAATCGCATCTCTTGTGGTATTCCTTGTATTAACTGGCGGAAACATAATGAATGATGTGCTTGATTCAGAAACAGACAAAGTGAACCACCCGGAAAGGCCAATTCCGATGGGTGTTGTTTCGAAAGAAATGGCCACAGGAATTTATGTTGTTTCGTATGCCATGGCAGTCATCCTCGCATTTCTATTCCTGCCCCTGTATGGCACTGTTATTGCCATCGCAGCCATACTTCTTCTTGTATACTACGAAACTAAAGGAAAATATGCAGGGCTTCCCGGCAATATTACAGTAAGTGCACTCATAGGGTTGATATTTCTATACGGTGGCGTCATCTTTAACGATCCGCAAAAAACAATACTCCTCTTCTTTTTAGCAATGTTTTCAAACGCCTCCAGGGAGTTGATCAAGGATGTTCAGGACTACGAAGGGGATGTAGACAGGAAGACCTTTCCAAGAATTCATGGCAAAAAAGCGGCCCTTAACCTTTCAACCATCTTTATCGTTGCAACTCTCGCCTTTTCTGTACTCCCCTACACAGAGAAGATATTTGGCATTTACTACCTTCTGGCAGTCGCAGTCTGTGATGTCTTCTTTGTCTTTACCATAGTTACACAGTATAAAAGTGCGAAGAAAGGCCAGCAGTTCTCCAAGCTGTCCATGATCCTCGGCCTTATTTCATTCACAATAGGTGGTTTATCTTGAATGTATACGAAGAAATATTGAGAAAATCCAAGAAACAAAAGATCCATATGACACTCATAGATCCGGCTACGTCGGGAATTGAGGGAAGCGCAAAGATTGCGCATGAAGCGGAGCGGGCAGGAACAGATTTCATTCTTCTTGGTGGCAGTACCCATCTTTCACTGAAGGAAATGGACCAGTCTGCAATTTCAATAAAGTCAAAGGCGGATCTTCCTGTTATTATTTTCCCAGGCTCCTCGAATATGTTTACGGGGCATGCAGATGCTATCTTTTTTATGTCTCTTTTAAACTCGAAAGACCGGGAATTTATTATGGATCACCAGATCAAGGCAGCAAGAATTGTAAAGAAAAGCGGAATCGAATCTATCCCAATGGGATACATAATTTTTGAACCTGGAATGACTGTTGGGAAAGTTGGAAAGGCAATGCTGATCGGGAGGGAAGATAAAGGGCTGGCAGTAGATTATGCAATAGCAGCAGAACTTCTCGGAATGAAACTTATCTATATGGAAGCGGGAAGTGGGTCTCCGGTACCCATAGATGAAAACACAGTCAGGGAGGTTAAGAAATATTTATCGATCCCGGTAATAGTTGGAGGTGGAATCAGGTCACCGTCTGCAGCAACGAAAATCTGCGGTGCAGGAGCCGACATAATAGTGACCGGAACAATAGCAGAACAGGCAACAGATGTTTATGCTACCCTAAAGCCAATTATAGATTCCATAAAGTAACTTGTGTTTAACCTGCATTGCCATATAACCACCCAACCTGCCCTTTCGAAACCGGGAAAATAGTTTAATCTGAAAAATGCAAATGCCCAATAGGTTAAGTCAAAGTACAGAAAATGTAAAATAATTTAATCATAATGACATATGGTAGTTAGATGGTCAAGATCAGATTAGAAATAAGTTATCTTCCCGGGGTCGAAGATCCCGAAGCAACCACACTACATCACAATTTGGGCATTTTAGGATATTACAGTATTGATGACGTCTCTATGCTTAAAGTATACGAGATGGAATTTTCAGAAGATATTGATACGGCTACCAACATGGCAAAAACAATAGCTGAAAGCATCCTGATCAATCCAGTTATAAATAATTATAAATTGGTTGTCTTAGGTGAATAGTTTTGAATTCTGATTCAGAAATTCCTCTTTATGGGGCTATCCACATAAAGAATTATGATAAATTTTCCCTGATGCAATTGAGTTCTGATCTGGGGCTTGGCCTTGATTTAGAGGAGATGGTGCGGTTAAGGAACTATTTCAGTTATATGGGAAGAGACCCAACTGAAACAGAATTGCAGGCTATGGGACAGGCATGGAGTGAGCATTGCTGTTACAAATCCTCCAAAATATACCTTAAAAAATACCTCTCTAACCTGAGAACTCCATATACCGTTCTGGCTATGGAAGATGATGCAGGCGTTGTTAATGTCAATGGGGATCTTGACTATGTGGTTAAAATGGAAAGCCATAACCATCCAAGCGCTATAGAACCATACGGAGGGGCAGCGACCGGAGTTGGGGGAATATTGAGGGACATCCTGTGCATGGGTTCCCAGCCAATAGGGGTAATCGACTCGCTTTATCTTGGAAATGGAAAGGGGGCTGTGCCTGAAGGTTATCTGAACACACACTTTACCGTAAGCCACATAATTGCTGGAATAAGGGATTATGGGAACAGGGTCGGGATACCAACAGTTGCCGGTTCTCTTTATTTCGGAAATGAGTTTGAAGGCATACCGCTGGTCAATGTGGGATGCGTTGGTGCCATAAGAAGAAAGGAGATCAGCAGGAGCAGGGTAAGTTCCCAGAACGACATTCTTGTGCTTGTTGGCGGAAAAACAGGAAGAGACGGAATACACGGAGTAAATTTTGCATCCAGGAACCTTGAAAAAGATGACAGGGAAAGCAGGAAAGCTGTCCAGCTCGGAAATCCCATTGTCAAAGAACCATTGATCAAATCAGTCCTTGAGGCAAATAAGGAAGGGCTAATAAGTGGAATGAAGGACCTTGGAGGAGGCGGGCTGTCAAGTGCTGCAGGAGAAATGTGCCTTGCAGGAGGCGCAGGCGGTGAAATACACCTTGACAAGGTATTCCTGAAGGAAGAGGGCATGCTCCCATGGGAAATATGGGTAAGCGAAAGCCAGGAAAGGATGCTTCTTGCAGTAAGGCAGGAAAACATTGAAGAACTATTCAGCATATTTGAAAAGTGGGATCTGCCCTGCAGCATAATAGGCAGATCAGTTCCGGGAAAGCGGATGAAACTTTTCTTCAAGAAAGATCTTGTAATGAACCTCTCCCTGAATTTTCTAACATCCGGGCCTTTATACTCTAAACCTTATTTTAACAGCAAAAATGAAACACGTTCCATGGTTTACTTCAGTGATCCGAAATCCCTGGAAGAAGAAGTTATCAGTGTTATCAAAGATTTTAACAACAGTGGCAAGTTCCCGGTCATAAGGCAGTATGATCATACAGTAAGGGGAAACACTGTCCAGAAACCTTTCTCTGGCAGGCCTAACCTGGAGACGCATACAGACTCATCAGTTCTGAGAATGGACGATGATTCATTATACGGGCTGAGCCTTTCATCCGGTTCATCAGTAAATGCAACACAGATAGACGCGTATACAGGAACAATGTGGACAATGGCAAAGAGATTCAGGAATCTGCTCTGTTCAGGTACAGATCCACACTCAGTCACAGATTCACTTAATTTTGGGAATCCAAATGACATGAATGTCATGATGCAGTTTAAAAACTCCCTTGAAGCCATAAGGGATTTCTGCAAATTCTTCTCGTTGCCAGTAGTTGCTGGAAATGTGAGCCTTTACAACCACATAGGATCCAACAATATACCTCCTGTCCCAAATATACTTATGATTGGCATAACAGACAACTACTCCCAAATATTCTCACCGGATTTCAAGGAAGAAGGTTCAACCCTCTATCTTTTAGGATCAAGCGGATACAGCCTTGCCGGAAGCCAGTACGCAAATATGAGGGAAGAAGATGCAGGTTCTCTGGAAAGAATTGATCTTGAAGAACTCTCCAGTTTCAGGAGGCTCATAATGAAATACAGATCTTCAGGTTTTGTAAATTCCATCCATGACGTTTCCACAGGAGGATTGATAATGACTCTGCTTGAAATGGGATTCGGATCTGGATTTGGATTTGAGGCAGACATTTCAGGCATATCACCTGCAAGGGTTTTGAACAAGCTTTTCTCCGAGGCAGGAAACAGGTTTGTATTCGAAGTGAAGAATGGGAGAGAATCAGAATTTGAGGAGGCTTTCAAGGGTGTTCTCACCAGGAAGATAGGAAGGGTCAGTGGAAAGGAAGCGGTTTTAACAAATGATGGGCAGGTTATTTTCAGCAAAGAAATTGACTTGCTCAGATCCATTTGGGAAAGAGGGCTTGAAACAATAGTTTGATGGTTGATATGAAAGATTTTGAAAAAATATCGAATTTTATAGAAAGCAGGAATGTGACAGTTGCGGGGACATACAGGTATAATTTTGACGCTGCAAGAAGTTGCGGTGCCATTACTGTATTTCAGGGAAAAAACATAAATGATGAATCCTTTGAAGTCTACTCAGAATTGCTTGAATGCGGGCTTGATGAGGAGAACTTCAAAACAAGGTTCAATAAAGTATGTGATGAAGTGGAAAAAGGAATACTTGACGTCAGTTTTTGATTGAAAAGCCAATCTTTATTGAGTCTCCATCCTTCAGGGACAGCCTTTCCCTTAGAAATTCCGAGCTTATCACTTCAATAACGTCTTTATACACAGATCTGTATGGAAAGATGGCAGCGCATTCTATCCCGTCTATTTTGCACTGGAAAGCCTTAACATCGCCATAGGTCCTGTCATCAGATTCAAACCCTTCTATGAGAATTCCTTCGTTTGCCCTCAGCATTCGCAATTTCGCCTCATCTTCAGGAAGAATCCTGACATTCAGCGTCCCGGGATATGGTATAATCTCGAGTTTTTCAGAAAATTGAACAACATAAGGTTTCTTCGACACATAATATCTGCCTTCTCCAAGTCCGGAGCTTACTGTTCCAGAAATGGTGAAGTTTTCAATTATTCCAAGAAGGTCCGACAGTTCAGCAATCTCTTCATAAAGCGCATTTATTCCCTTTTCGCTCACTGTTATGCTCTGTTTCTTGCCCGAAATAACCCTGCTTATCAGTCCCTCGTTTTCCATCTTGATAAGGAGCCTGGAAGCTGTTTGCTGGCTTGTCAGCATCATTTTTCCAAGTTCGGAGGAGCTTATCCTTATGCTGCTTCTTTTCTTTTTTATCCTTGCAAGATTTTTAAGTGCCCCGTATTCATCGTAGGAAAGATCTTCTTCCCTTTTTGTTACTGCCATCCTATTTTCCTCCCGTCTTGAAGAGTAAGTGTTTTCAAGTTCAAATCCGTTGCCCTTTTGAGCAGATTTTTGTCACTGGACAATAAACACATTTCATGCCTTTTGCAGGTATCAAGAATGCAGTCATCCCCGCTGCCCTTTCCATCAACGACCTTGATATTTCTGAAAAGTTCAAGGGCTATTTTTGCATTTACATTCTGCCGTGATAAACCTTCAAGCTCCGCCAAAACACAATTGTTCAAATAAGGTTCAGCTTTTCCATCAAATAACCTGAGTTCCATCAGCAGGTCTATTTTCTGCTTTACTGAATAAAGTATTATGTTGGTATCTATCAGAACTTTAATCCTTCA
>JAJZKX010000074.1 GCA_021850745.1 Thermoplasmata archaeon | reverse complement strand
AAGATGAAAAGGAGTCTCAGGAAGGAACTCTTCACTGCCAAAGTAACAGGTCGTGAATGCATGTATCTTTCCGTGATTGGGAAGCTCATGCCACTCGGTTTCAGAACCACACATCATGCAGTGCCCTCTTGGTGTGGCATAAACATACCCGCACTCCTTGTTCTTGCATTTGCTGCCCATTATTTTCTTCTTTCCCAGTGCCCTGAAAAATTCTGAATCCTGTGCATAGCTGTGGATATAATCGATCTCATAATGTGATTTCACTATGAGCGGGTCCACGTTGTATACTTCAGTACCCTTCTGGGTCTCTTCCATTTTAGCGTTTGGATTGAGCGTCATTTTACCGCCTCCATTATAGAAACTGTAACATATGTTCCGGTGCCCGCATGGCTGTGAATCAATCCACGTTTAGCGTTCTTAATCTGCAACGCCTCATCATGGAAGTGTTTCTTCACGGAATGCTGCAGCTGCCAGAACATGAAAACTGCCTGCATAATGCCAGTTGCCCCCACTGGATGGCCCGATGCGAGAAGACCGCCTGAAGGATTCACAGGTACTTTTCCGTGAAGACTGGATTTTCCTTCATCTATGAAGTTACCGCCTTCTCCGTATTTACACAGCCCCAGATCTTCATAGGTCTGGATTTCGGACGAAGTGTAGGCATCGTGCAATTCAACCAGGTCAATCTCTTCCAGGGGATCAGTTATTCCGGCCCCCTCATATGCCTCTTTTGCCGCTGTTCTTCCTGCCCTGAATGAATGTATACCCGGATATTTCAGGTTCCTGTAGTCTGATTCCTTTTCATTTGCAAGAAGAGGAACTTTGCCGAATGGCCTGTCAGAAAGCCTCATTGTGTCCGTTCCTGTACCTATGGACGCAACTTTTACCGGGTGATCGGAAATCTCAAAGGCCTTCTCTTCGGAAGCCAGAATTGCAACTGCAGCCCCATCTGACATGGTACAGACATCCAGCCTGGTCAAAGGAGTGGCCACCATAGGTGAGTTCCTGACATCCTCAACGGTTATTTTCATTGGGCTCTGTGAATAAGGGTTGTGCAGGGCATTACCATGGTTCTTTACAGAAACTTTTGCAAGTTGCTCAACAGTTGTGCCAAATTCATGCATATGCCTGTTGGCCATCATTGCGTAATAACCTGTGTAGAATCCCCCTACCGGATAGTCAAAGTTTGTATCGCTGGCAAGGGCAATGAACTCGTTTCCCTTCCAGGTATTAACATGAGACATGGTCTCGAAGCCATAGACTGCGCATACGTCCATCCTGCCCGATGCAACTTCCTCAAATCCTGTCTGGAATGCAAGACCGCCTGTTGCGCCTCCCCCTTCCACCCTTTTACTGGGTTTTGGAGTAAGTCCCAGATAGTCCTGAGCCATAATGCCAGACATCAGCTGTCTCTGGAAATGATCAGCAAAATAGGATGCAACTGATCCGTCTATGTCATGCAGTGTGAGGTTTGCATCATTCAGTGAATAGTCGAATGCTTTTTTCACACGCAGCCTAAAATCCATATCCGGGGTGGCTTTGGCGAACTTGGTCACTCCTCCGGAAACCATGTAGACATCTTTGCCCTTGTGTTTCATGTAAATCATACTATAATAGCCTGAAGAATTAATAAATTTCGCAGAACCGTGGGAATGAGTGTCATATACGAAATTTAATATCGAAAATAACGCTTAATGTCTGTGAAAGCGATAGTGTTGGGTTCAGGCTATATGGGCAAGAACATAGCCCTGAACATAAATGCTGATTCTGTAACCTATTATTCAAGGCACGAAGTGCCTGAACTTAAGGCAAGGAATATCAACTGGATTGAGGGGGATATACTGGACGCAGAAAAGGTGATGTCTGCAGTCAAGGATTTTGACACTATTTATTACGCTGCTGGAATCTGGAAAGGGGAAAGGGAAAAACTTTTTGATGCACACGTAAACGGAATGAAGAATGTTGTAGCAGCAGTTAAAAAATATGACACAAACCAGAGAATCATCAACCTTTCATTCATAAACGTACATTATGGAAAACTGGAACTTTACAGGATAAAGGGCATTGAGGAGGATAATGCTGCAACAATCAAGAATCACCTTAATGTCAGAATGTCACCCGTTTATGGTGAGGGGGACCCCTTTACACAAAAGCTTGTTGATCTTGCCTCCCAGAACCTTCCAAATCTTCCAGATGGCGGAAACCTAGCTCCTGTTCATATACTTGATGCCATAAAAGTCATTGAGGCTTCAGAAGGAACCATGGGCGCAATAGATCTCTGCAGTACAGAAAAACTCAGATTTGCAGACATGATAAATGTTGTAAGAAACATAATGGGAAAGGGAGAGAAAAGTGTTTCAGAGAGCGGCTTCTTTGTCAAAAGAGCGGTTTCTGCACTGGCTGAGAAAGGAGTTTTTGACGAGGAAGATATTGAACGATACCTGATGAATTACTACCGGGAGACGACATGGCTCACAAGATTTGTGAAAGAACCACACAAATTCAAGGACTATGCACATGAAGTGGTGAAATTAAAGAAATAGTTGTGAGATCTTTTCAGAGCATTACATGCCCTATTGCTTCCCTGTAGACAAATGTGCTCAATTTTCCCAGGTATTTTATTAGGTAGTCCGGGATAAATTCCAAAAATTTCTCATCTTTGCGCGCGGTGACAAGGTAATTTATTGCCAGCGTGATATGGGCGTGACTGCTGAGAAGATGTGCCGCCCGTTTATCTCCCTGCGACATTTTCTCCTTAAGATCAAGCCAAACGTCATCCGCATGATTTAATGCCTTTCTCTGGGCATCAGGAAGTCTTGAATCCGGTTCTTTTATCATGTTATAAAGGGTATCCAGCATGTCCAGAAGTTCCCTTGTTGCCTGGAGCCTTACACCCTCGCCAATTGCCAGCCCCATTTCAGCCTCAGCAAGTTTCATTTCAGCATCATACAGGAAATAGGGATGATTCCTGGGAATCTCACTGTCTGTTATCTCGCAGTATGCCATTTCCGGATTTTCTTCTTCATTGTTTTCCATTTTTATTATCTCCAGGATACACTGTGCTAGGAATATCAGGGATGTCTCCAGTTTTACAAATGCCTGGTCTTCCTATATCCATGCGTCCTTAAAGAATAGCCCCGGGCAGATTCGAACTGCCGTCGACGGGTCCAGAGCCCATTATGCTTGGCCACTACACCACAGGGCTGCGAAGCTAAAATAGCAAGGAGACTTTTAACACTTTCTCTTCAGGTGGCAGTGTTCATTCGAATCTGTATCTTGAATTGACCCAAAAGTATAGTGTTGAGAAAATCTTAATAGTTTCCGGACTATTGAGAAGGGTGAAAAATTGGAGCGGGCATATCTACTTTGACAGCAGTATGCAGTGGAAGGAGCTTGAGAAACCATTCCCGGAAATGTGGGAAACAATAGTCAAGGAAACCAAACAGAACCAGGAGGAAGTTCAGTATGATCAGCTTACCCTTGAGCTCAATATGGAAGAAATCAGGAATAATAGAAAACCCATAGGATACCTTAAGGACGGAGCCAAGTACAAAATGGTTTTTCCTATGGACCGTAAAGAGATCATAATTTTCAGGGGAATTCTTTCAGAAGACATAAAGGAGGTTACAGAATCCATAGCAAAGATTCTTAAAAACAAGAAAGTCAAGACAACAGTGGATTATGACAGGATGCTCCTTTATGAAATCAAGAAACGGAAGAAATAAGGCATCCTGCCTTTTTGTCAGGCATGTTTTGCTTATTCCGTACATTTTGTGATACTGTTTCCCGGATATAATTTCATAAAATTAACATTGATTAAACAATTCTTATATCTGAACTTGTAATCATGTTCCGATGGTCAGTAGAATAAAAGTTGTTAATGACGTAGGAGAATTAGTTTCAATTTTTCATGCAGCCGACACCGATACCAAAAGAAAATTGCTTATTGACCTCTCCACAAGCTGGATAACAATGCCCACAATAGAGCAGAAATATGGGATAGAAGGCAAGCGGGCACTTCTTTATCTCGACAAGATAAAACTAATTGAGAGCCAGTGGATCACCGGGGAAAATGGACCTGAGAAGGCTTACCATACATATTACACAAGTGTCCAGATCAACCTTATGGGGTCCATGAACGAACTGGCCGATATAATTTACGCAACCACTCTTAGCGAGTCAAAACTTATTGAATATGAAGACAGAATACAGAAGATGATAACAAATGATGAGGGTGTTTTTATGGGAGATGCCGCTGAGAAGCTGGACGTTTCACAGACCCTTCTGCGTGGCATAGTAAAAAGATCAAGTGTGCTCCAGATAAAAGGGTACAAGATAGTCATGGTTAGCGGGATTATACAATAGACTGAAAATGCAAGGAATTCAGGTTCTGAGAATCAACCACAGGCCATTCAGGGATAAACGGATCACGACACATGTTGCTCTTACGGCAAGAGCTTTCGGTGCATCCTCAATAATAATAGACCAGAAAGATGAAGAACTCGAAGAAACAGTTAAAAAAGTGAACAGGAATTTCGGAGGAAACTTCACTATAGAATCAGGAATTAATCCAAAGAAATATGTTTCCAGTTTTAAGGGAACAGTAATCCACCTGACAATGTACGGGGAGCCCTTGAATAAAATAATTCAAGATCTGAAAATATCATACCGGAACAATGATCTGCTCATAGTGGTGGGAGCAAGCAAGGTTCCTCCGGCCTTCTATGAAAAGAGCCATTACAATGTTTCTGTAACCAGTCAACCCATCAGTGAGGTCTCGGCTCTTGCAATGGTTCTTGACAGGTTGTTTGATGGCAAGGAACTGGAGGAAAGTTTTTCAGGGAGGTTAAGAATAGTGCCTACATCGAGAGGGAAGAAAGTTGACTGGATACCTGATCGAGATGAATGTATCTTGATGCTCAGGGAGGAGGGGGCAGATGAAAGAATACTCAATCATGTTGAAAAAGTATCCGAACTGGCAATCGCGATCGGAAAATCATGCAATGCAGACCTGAGAATTATTGAAGCAGGTTCACTTCTGCACGATATTGGAAGAACAAAGACAAACAGCATAAGACATGCAGTCGAAGGGGCAGAAATACTCAGGAAAAAAAATGTCTCAGACATTATTGTGAAAATAGTTGAAAGACACACTGGAGCAGGCATTCCAGAGGATGAGGCGGTGAGTTTGGGATTACCTGACAGGGATCTTGTGCCGGAAACACTTGAAGAGAAAATAGTGGCACAGGCAGATAACCTGGTATCGGGTTCCGGGTTCATAACTCTGGACCAGACTATTGAAAACTACAGGAAAAAGGGGCTTAATAAGGCAGCCGAAAGAATTATAGATCTACAGAAAGAGCTGGAAATGAAATGCGGAATCAACATTGACGCATTGCTCAAAAATCCGGAAAACCTGCGAAAAGGTTAAAAATAGAGAAAACCTTTCCACTTTACAATTGCCGCCGTAGCTTAGTTGGTAGAGCACTCGGCTGTTAACCGAGCGGTCGTAGGTTCAAATCCTACCAGCGGCGTATTGTTCAAACGGTGTGGCCCTACAGCTGAATTACGTTAAATATCTTGCCTTTTGCCATCATCAGGTGAATAAAGTGTTTTGAAATTTCATTATAAAGATAAAATCTTGTTTATGCCATTTATTTAGGCCTAATCCTATCAATAGTTTGCTATACATAATCAAGATCGTATAGACCTTCCAAAGCTTCTGTATTAAGAAAGTTTTATACTCTGATACATACCTCTGAAACTTGCCAACTCAGCGATATCTTTATGAACTTTCGAACTATTTCTCAAATCCCCATATATCAATCTGGGGCAGTAGCTTAGCTCGGTAGAGCGCCTGGCTCATAACCAGGTGGTCGTCGGTTCAAACCCGATCTGCCCCATTCCCTGTTAAGTTTAAGCACTAAATAAGGTGGCTTAATTATGACTTTTTATTGGGCGTTTTATTGGTGATAGTTTCTAACTCTCAATTCCTCTAAATACGGTTTCCTCTTGAACGAAACAAATTTTATTTCCAAAGGGATCTTTCAGATAGAATGAGGTTTCTCCCCAAGGTCTTGTATCTATTCCATCCAAAATCATGGCTTCCAATGCCTGCGCTCTTTTAAAGACAACATTGAGATTATTGACTGAGAAATAAATATTATCTGGATTTGGTGGTAGCTCAAAATCGTCACCATCTTTTTTGGGGTCAAAACAGGCAAGTATAGTACCTCCGCATTGAAAATAATGCCTTCCTGTAGACACCCTCTTTCCCTCCATGTTAAGTAATTTGGAGTAAAATTTATGGGCATTTTCTATGTCGTTTACCGGAAGTATAACCCTAAAGATTCTTGGAATATCAGTATCTGGACTCTTAGATCGCATGCATCAATATCTTAATGCCCTACTTGAATGTATTTACTTATATCTATAAAAGCATCCAATCTGACCCACTTTCTGTAATATTTATACACGAGATAAAGGGCGAAAATCAGGAACCATTCCACTTTTATTATGTTTGTAATTCTTATTTTTTTGCTTTCTTACCTTACACAAAAACAGTTCAGAGAATCAGTTTTTCGTCTTTAGAATAAATCTTACAAAGGAATGCAGGATCAGACGCAATGATGAATTGAAGGAAATTACAGCTTATCTCCTATACCCATATTTCTACTCTGAACTGTATTCGACCCCAGAATTCTTGCGGAAAACAATGAAAACCTACATCTTTGTGGTTCATATTGATACAAAACGGTATATAACTTCTATAATTTGCAATACCTTATATGATAGTGGATCTGGATTATTGGTCATATGAATGGGAAAAGCAGCAAAATTCACTTATAGAAAAAAGAGAGGAGAGGTTTGATACCCTTTTTGATATTACTGAGGAAATCAATGGAAAGAGGATAAATGCGCTTGATCTCGGTTGTGGTCCTGGATCTCTGGAAAAAAGATTTCTTTCCCGTTTCCCTGATTCAAATATAACATCCATAGATTATGATCCTGTTACTCTGGAGGTGGCAAGAAGTACGATCATTTCTTCAAGGGCAAAGTTTCTAGAAAGAGACCTGAGAACTGATGACTGGGATTCGACCCTAAACCATGAAACATATGATGTTATATATAGCACAACCGCCCTGCATTGGCTGCCGGAAGCAGACCTCTTTAAGGTATATAAAAAAGCATTTCAACTATTGAAAAGGAGAGGATCACTGATTAATGGAGATCATATGAGATCAGAGAACCGATCTGAAAAGCTTGAAAAAATTTACGAAGGGCTGAAAGAAAATATTCTTGAAAGAAACAAAAGTCAAGAGGATTCAATGGGATGGGAAGAGTGGTGGAATGAGTTCAGGACCACTGGTTGGAGACCTGATCTGTTTGAAGAAAGGGAGAGGAGGCTTGAAACGGGCAACCATGACCGAAAAGTGTCAATGGAAAAACATGTCCAGTTTCTTAAAGATTCAGGATTTTCTCTCGTCGATATCCCTTGGAAGTATCTTGACAACTTTGTATTGCTTGCAATAAAATAGATAATTTTTTGGCTTTAAAAGTCAGGGTCGATTTATAAAATTGAACAATGCTTAATAATTAATGGTGCAGAGGTAACTGATCCACTTCAGTGGCTTCTTTAGAATCACTTGACAGTTGAGAATATTGTGACAGTTTCAGTTTTGTCTATTCCTTCAATTGATCTTAACTTGT
>JAJZKX010000073.1 GCA_021850745.1 Thermoplasmata archaeon | reverse complement strand
GTAGAAATCTCCATAACGAAGAGGTGAATAACCAAAGAACATGTTTCTGGCAATCCAATGCACAACATAATTCCGCCCTTCAAAAGTTCGAAGCCCGCTTCGGGCTTTTCTGGGGGTTATAACCACGGGATTAGTCTCCTGTTCCCACAGGTTTCGCAAAGAGAGAGCGTCCCTCAAGCCATAATAGAAGGGCTGGAAAGCAAATCCAACAAACTGTGCCTCATTATGGAAGGTATAATGCCCTCTGGAAATTCTATGCAATTTCTCTTGCGTGACAAGATTATTTACTACTGTTTATAATATCCCTCAAGACCATTTCGAAACGAGAAAAAATTCCTGGCATCGGTTGAAGAAAAAGCTGGTTTATTTGTGAACTTCTCTACGAACTCTTTCATGTATTTCATCTGATTTGCTTCACTATTCCCTTTTTCATAACATCCATTGATGGCGATAGCCCCGAATATACGATAGTTTTTAGAACATTCTCGTCCACCGGAGTTTCAATATGATCCATAAAATCAAGCAACTTCTGCCTGGTAGAGGCAATTAAATCTGAAGAATTCACTATATGGTAGATGTCATACAGGTCCCTGATATATCTTCTGTTTGAATAATCCAGAATCTTTTCGCAAATGAACTGATCTGGTGTGAGGCTGAGAACTTCAATCCCAGATCCATCTGCCAGTTCGTAAGCCATTTGTGTTCCAACAACATCCGATGCATGATTGATTTCCACTTTAACGTTTGCATTATCATTTCTGACATTTGAGAAAATTACATTTCCCGTGTCCCTGAGTTTTGATAATATTAACCCATGAGACTCAATCATGCGTTGAAATATTGGAATCTTTTCCGGGAATATTTTGGAATAAAAATCCAGACCCTCTGAGAATCTTTTTCCATTATAGCATCTCCATATTGCAGTATCACCGTGCAGAACAAGATCATCGGATATTGAATACATTATGCCTAAAATTTCATCCTGGAGATAGGCTGTCTCAACCTGTGATCTCTTTCGCAATTGTTTAGCGATAGGCATATTCATAATAGATGAATCAACTCAAGATGTATAATTATATAACTTCAGTTGAGTACACTTAAGATATCTCAATTTAAACTTCCTGGCTTTACCACTCCCACCAAAAAACTTATTCTTCGTAATACCGAAAAGACACATCACTTTTCTAATCGAGGCATATCTGAACTCTGTTAACTTCAGATAGAAAGTTTTCCTGTGATACCATCAGAAACTTTCAGTTGGCACTCTGATCCTGAATGTATTATTAAAAAGCCGTTATTCCTTAGGGAATTCTGTTCCGTCTTGTCAGACATTTTCTTTCCGGATTTTGCCATTATGTTATAGGCGCATCTCTTTCAGGAAAGGGAGAGAGTACATAATAAGCTGATTCAGGTAAAAATATTTAATAGAAACGATTCTATTATATCGAATGGGTGAATTCAAAGATTTTTTTGGAAAAAATGCGGAAAAATACGCTGCAAGCGAAAGCCACAAAAGCGGAAAGGATTTATCCATTCTCATAAGTTCACTGAATCTGAAAAGAACTGATAAGTGCCTTGATCTGGCTGCAGGAACCGGATTCACAAGCATGGAGCTTGCAAAGAGGACCAAGAGTGTGGTTGCGTACGACGGAACCGAAGAGATGTTGAAAGAGGCTGAAAAATTATCAATGAAAGAAGGAATAGAAAATATTTCATTCTCATTAGGCAGGGTTGAAAGTCTTCCATTCGAAAGCTCAAGCTTTGAAATAGTTACCACAAGAAGGGCTGCCCACCATTTTGAAGACAAGCAAAAATTCCTCCGTGAATCTTTCAGGGTTTTGAAAAGCGGAGGTTTGATTGGAATAGCTGATCTTGTAGAGCCGGAAGAAGATATGAACGGCCTGTTTGACAGGCTGGAAGCTATCCGCGATCCTTCCCACGTAAAGGCAGAAAAAATCTCCCAGTGGAGAAAACTTGTAACAAAAGCGGGCTTCAAAATATCTTTTACAGAAGAACTCATAGATCCAACTGACTTCCTCAAATGGCTGTATCCTGTCGAACCGGAGAGTCCTCCCGGCAAAGAAGCTATTGAGTTCATCAATAACTGCAACGTTTATGAACTGAAGGAGATGGATTTCAACAGGGATAAAATGGTTCTCAGGAAACACAGGATGGTTCTGGTTGCAAGCAAGCCATGAACATTTAAGCGCAGAAAAAGAAATATTGCAGTTTCATATGGATTGCCATGAGCTTTCATAATCTGTATATAATGCCTCATGGCGATGAACTGGTAGATCTGCCTGATGACAAAAGCGTTATCATGAGGAACCATATTGTGGAACTTGCCAGAAAGGATGATTCCGATGTTATTGTGATCATATCCCCCCATGGAATGACAGTTAATGATCAGATGGCTGTAATCAACACCGAACATTTCGTTGCGCAGACAAAGCTTGCCAACAAGGTTCTTGATTTTCAGTGCAGGAATGAAAGAAAACTCACTGAGGAAATTATAAGGCAATTTCCAGGATTCTGCATAGATGTCAGATTCTCCGCTTATTCAGGGGAATTAAGTTCATTTCCACTGGATTTCGGAAGTTCTATTCCACTGTATTTCTTCAGGCAGAGAGATATTGTAATGATAGGGCAGCCAAGAATTGAAGATCGTTCAAAACTGGTAAATTTTGGGAAGAAACTATATCAGATAGCAAAAGAATATCCGAAAAAAGTGAGCGTCATACTGAGCGCTGATCAGGCACACACTCATTCGGAAACAGGACCATATGGATATTCCGAGGAGGCAAAAAAATATGAAAAAATTCTTGCAGATTCATTATCAGGCGGTTCGCTAAATGCAATTTATGATCTCGGCAGCAGCATTGTCCAGAATGCAAAACCTGACAGTTTCTGGAATATGCTAATTTTAAAGGGATTTCTCGAAGAATCCGGCATGGAAATGAGAATAGACTTTCATTATGTGGCAGTTTATTTTGGAATGCTTCTTGCACACGCTGTCAGGAAGAAGTAGCCAAACATTGCCCTAAAATGAAAAATTTCTGAAAATACATTTAATAGACAGAAGTGATTATTACATGAAGAAGGATGATAACGTTAGCTGCGAAAGCGAAACTGCCGACACTGGCAGGTTATTTTGATATTTA
This sequence comes from Thermoplasmata archaeon, assembly GCA_021850745.1. The sequence goes on along the minus strand of JAJZKX010000073.1, from coordinate 4,557 downwards.
TGCATTCAATAATGGTGAACCTAACGAAAATGCTGTGATTGTGAAGGGTGATGTGGCAGGGAAGGAAAATGTGCCTGTAAGAATACACAGTGAATGTTTAACTGGAGACGTATTTGGCTCAAAGAGATGCGACTGCAGGGATCAGCTCCTGAAATCACTCGTATACCTGGGCGAACAACCATACGGAATGCTTATCTACCTCAGGCAGGAGGGAAGGGGAATAGGGCTTGTCAATAAGATAAAGGCGTATAGCCTGCAGGAGGAAGGGTATGATACAGTGGAGGCGAACCTTAAATTGGGACTGCCTGCTGACCAGAGGGATTATACTTTCGCTGTTGATGTAATCAACTATTTCAGAATAAAAAGCGTGAAGATCATGACAAACAACCCGGAAAAAATAAAATTCCTTGAAGAAAATGGAGTTAAAGTTTCCGGAAGAATATCCATAAAGAGCCAGACGACTGAATACAACAAATTCTATTTAATGACAAAAAAGGAAAAGATGGGCCATCAGTTCTAGCAATTGGTGCCAACCAGGAAAGGATAAATGATCCTATTCTCCCGAAATTCAGTTGGTTGCCGAAAGTTCAGCTTAAAAAGAGAAGTAGCAAATGTTTTTTAAAAATGACACACTATTCGTACATGGCTAAAATAAATGCATATATAACTGATGCTCCGGGAGGTGGAATTAAATATGGGCAGGTTGAGATAAAAGAATCCCCGGGCAACGTTTCACTGAAACCATTGATGACCGGCATATGTGGGACAGATCGGGGGATAGTGAATGGCAGCCTTTCATTTGCTTACAACCCGGAAGGGTACGACTTTCTCGTAATTGGGCATGAATCGCTCTGCGTAGTTACAGATTCCAGTTCCGGCAAGTTCAAGAAAGGGGACATGGTTGTTCCATTGGTCAGGAGGCCCGGCGACTGCCCTAATTGCAGGATAGGAAGGCCGGACAACTGTTCAGATGGAAATAAGCATGAAGCCGGCATTACAGGGCTCCACGGATTTATGAGAGACTCATTCAGCGAATTTGACTATAATCTTGTGAAGGTCAGCGACAGCGATCTGGGGGAAGTTGCAGTCCTTACAGAACCAATGAAAAACGTGGTAAAAGCATTTGAAGTATTTGACAGGGTCAGATCCAGATTTGTTTATGAGAATGAATATTCAACATTTGGAGGAAAGAATGCGCTTGTAATAGGTTCTGGAAACGAGGCATTTCTCTATTCCTTTCTGGCAAAGGATTATGGTTTTGACACATATATGGTAAACAGGCACCCTATTGAAATCATTCCAACAGAACTGTGCAATGCATTCGGAATCAATTTCAAGGATTCATCCCAGGAACCGGATTTTCCATCTGATTTTAAGTTGGACCTTATAATCGACACCAGTGGGGACCCCGCAACTATTTTCAAATTCCTGAAGAAGATGAACCATAACGGCATACTCATTCTGTTCGGGACAAATGGGAAAGCCCCTGAGTCTGGAGTATCTGGCGAAGACATTGACTTCATTGTTGAAAGAAATATCACAATTGCAGGCTCCGTTGATGCTGCTGAAATCCACTACCTGAAAGCCCTGGATTATCTCTCAAAGTGGAACAGGCTCCATCGCGGAATGTTAAACAGGATGATCACAAATAAATTTCCCCCGGGAGAGGTTAACCTCTTCAGCAAAAAGCCACAGGGAGAAATTAAAAGCGTCATAAAATGGAATTAGGGGAAATGATAAAGTTTGAAAACAACTGTATTTGACGGGAAATCATTTTCAGGGGCAATAGACAGGGAAACCGCAGCCATTGTGCAGAGGTTCATCAGCATAAAGGGAAAAAAGCCAAAGCTTCTCATAGTTGATCCTACACAAAGCGAAGAAACCAAGATATACGGGAGAAGCAAAATCAGGAAAGCCGATAAGCTGGGCATTGAGGCCTTTCCGCTTTTCCTCAATCCCACCGGGCAGAATGAAAACCCAATGGAAATACTCGAGAATATAATAACTGAAGTCAACCCGGATGGAATCATAGTTGAAAGGCCATACCCATTCTGGCTTGATTCGCTGTATTTAGAGCAGATAATTCCAGAGTATCTTGACATCGAGGGAATATCAATAAAATCACAGGGAAAAAATATGATAGGATATCCTTACCTCATACCAGCAACAGCAGAGGCAGTAATGCTCATAATGCTTAGCCTTGGGGACGATCATCACAGGAATGTTTGCATTATAAACAGATCCACTATTGTTGGCAGGCCCCTTGCCATGGCATTGCTGAGCAAAGACTATACAGTAACGGTGTGCCATAGCAAAACCAGGAACCTGAAAGAAATTACGCGCTCAAGTGATATAATTGTTTCAGCAATAGGAAAGGCAAACTACTTTGATGCCAGTTTTATTTCTGAAGGGGCAGTGCTTATTGATGTTGGAACAACAGAGTTCAACGGAAAAATAGTGGGTGATTTTGATATGGAATCTGTTTCAGGAAAAGCATCTTTCATAACGCCAGTTCCAGGGGGCGTCGGGCCTGTAACAACATCCGTCTTATTCAGCAATATGATGAAGGCAGCGATGGATAGGATTGAGGAACGGCTAAACTTTTAGTTATTGTGGTCAACCACAATTATCTTAAAGCACTGCGTATCATCCGATAATTAATTAATGAGCTTGTTAATATCTTTTTATGGCCCAACCTGGCATTGAAAAATTAACTGGCTTTCTACGAACATCATTAGGCAATAAACGTGCAATTTTAGGGGTTAGCAGTGGCATAGACAGTTCTCTCGCGCTCATGCTTCTGGCACGATCAGTGCCGGCAGAAAATATCATTGCCATCTTCCTGCCGGAATATACTGTGAGCCAGAATGATATGAATGACATAATAGCACTGGAAAAAGCATCAGGGGTTGAAATCAAAACTATTTACATTGAGAATTTAATCAAGTCGTTCTCCACGCTCCTTGAAATAAAGGACCAAAAATACCTGGGAAATGTAAAATCAAGGATAAGGATGGCTGTTCTTTACTATTTTTCAAACATGTATGATGGCATGGTGGTGGGCACAACCAACCTGACAGAATACATAACAGGTTATTTCACCAAATATGGGGATGGTGGATGTGATCTGGAACCGATAATAGGGCTGACGAAAACAAAAGTGAGGGAATTGTCCAGAGAACTGGGCGTTCCTGACAGCATTATCAGGAAGCCTCCTTCTGCTGGATTATGGAAGGATCAGACAGATGAAACAGAACTCGGATTTTCCTATTCATCCATAGACCAGGAGGTTGAACACTTTATGGAAAATGGCAGATTCAGGCAGAATGAAGTGGGAAACAGGGTGAAATTCCTCTACGAAGCAAGTATGCATAAGAGAAGCATTCCAAATGCTCCGGAAAAAGATTAAAGATGATCACATTACAAAGCAAGGATTTTATTCAACTAAGTCTATTGCTTGTAATTGCGTCGTTCTCAATACCAATAGCAAGGAAAGTTTCCCTGGTTGAAATTCCAATCCTTATCTCGCTTGGATTATTGTTTGGCCCCGGGCTTGGAATCATCAGCCATAGTTTTGCAGAGTACATGATCCAGGATTTTGCAGGTTTCGGAATTGGAATCCTTGGGCTGGTGATCATCCTTTACTACGAAAGCCATAACGTGAATTTCAGGGTAATTAGAAAGTTTCTCCTGAATATAGTATCGCTCAACACAGTTGGCATGGTCATCACTTCCGTGGTAGCCGGAATATTCTTTTCGCTCCTGACAGGTGCACCGTTCCTCATAGGATTTCTGTTTGGCGCCATAATATCACCGACAGACCCATCCACACTCATACCACTTTTCAAGAAGATTAAAATCAAGGATGATTACTCGGGAACGCTTATAGGGGAAAGCCTGTTCAATGATCCGCTTGCAATTATCCTTGTCACGCTGGCAATATCTTTCATATATTCCGGTTCTCCCTATTCATCATTATTCAACAGCGTGACAGGCACGGTCGGGCTTATGGGGGGCATACCACTTTTCCTTATTATACAGATTGCAGTCCCGTCCATATTGGGTGTTGTAATGGGATTTGCAATAATCTACCTCAACAGATACCTCAATTTCGAGAATCTTATTGTCGGGCTGCTTCTCGGAGTGGTCCTTTTTGAGCTTACCGTCCTTTACAGTGTTGGAATAACACCTTTTCCGGCTATAATCGCAACCGGTGCCATAGTCGGCACATTCACCGACAAAAGCATCTTCTGGTCAAGGGAGTCAAACTTCCAGGAGAACCTTTCTTATCTTGCCCAGGGCATTATATTCATCCTTGTGGGCAGCCTCATAACGCTTGGGGACATAACAGGCTTCCTTCTGCAGGGGTTCATACTCACACTGGCTGTAATCTTTGTAGTGAGGCCACTGGCAGTCTTTATCTCTCTTCCACCTCAGAACAAAAATACTGGACAGAATGATAGAAAAGGGGATTTCAAATTACAAGGACTTCCACTACATGGTGAACCAGTTCTACAAAGACAGGAGAAGGGTTTTCCAGTCGCTTGACATGACAGA
>JAJZKX010000072.1 GCA_021850745.1 Thermoplasmata archaeon | reverse complement strand
TGAGAAGTGAAGCGTCCGTTTCCTTAGAGCCATAATACTGGACAAACGAATTCAGTTCCGGGTCGTATCCATTTGCCAGGACATCCTCCTTTATGGTGTCTGCAATGGCTCTCCATTTCCGGTATGGCCCTGAGAAGCCCTGCTTCTTACCCAAGTCAATAGCATTGTTGAATGCAGACCAGGAAACTATCTTGGAATAAACATAATGCCTTGGTTCGGTCCTGAATTCCCAGATACTGGAGTCTGGCATTTTCCAGAGTTCTCCCAGGGTGTCCAGGGTCTCACCCACAAAGTTCCACAGGTAAGAGTTGATGATGCCCCCTGCATTGCCAAGGGCGTGAATCGCATTGACGATTGAACCGTACTGATCCACCTGCAGCTGAGTGGAGGCTTTATTGCCAATCCTGACGGGCCTTGACTGCATGTAGCCATCATAGTCAAGCTCTATCTCATTCAGGTCATCCATCTGGTTTATTGAATATATGGTCCTTATCTTGTTCTCACGCTCTATGATATCCATCATATCGTACAGGAACTTTGTTGCTTCGCGTTTGTAACCGATCATAGAGAGCGCTTCTATGACATATGCAGTATCCCTGATCCAGGTGTACCTGTAATCCCAGTTCCTTTCGCCACCAATGCACTCAGGCAGGCCCGCAGTGGGAGCGGCGACCATCAGCCCGGTTGGCTCGAAGAATAGACCTTTCAGGATAAGGGCTGACCTGATGACGTCGTTATTGTATAGTCCCTTATATGTGCCTGTATTGCTCCACTTCTGCCAGTATTCCGTGGTTTCCTCAAGTCGTTCGTAAGACTTGTAATCAGTTATTGCGTCAAGATGGGAAATACCCTGGAGTGCGATGATCCATCTTGATGACCTCTTGGGAAGGTTCACTGTTCCCCTGACCATTTTGTCCTCTGCTTTCAGGGGAAGTTCACTCACAATCCCTACATTGGTGGAAGGAGACTGAAAAATGAAGCCGTTCTTCCTGGATTCTAAGTCAACGTGGGCCTTTCCATAATTGAGGGTTGCCTTGAAGGACACTTCAACAGGCACCTCATCAGATCTGGTTTCCACAAGGCGATGTATTTCAGGAAAACTTATTGTTGGATAATCAGAATTTGGAATGAAGTCAGTGAGCCTGAGAAATACCTTGCCATCCCTCATGAATTCAGTTATGAGGACATTTGTGAGTTCCTTGTAATACTGAATGACTTCTACCCCATCGGTATCTTTAGGCCTTATGGAAAAGAAGCCACCTTTCTTAGAATCCAGAATTGAGTCGAAAACTGGGGGTGAATTGAAATTGGGAAGGCATGCCCAGTCAATGGTGCCGTTCAGACCAACCAGAGCGGCAGTCCTGTTGTTCACAATCACACCGTGGTTGGCGATTTTCAGGTATCCGTTCTTGGCCAGGTCATTGAATTTCTTAGAGCCTTGAAATGTCATCAGTAAGAGGGTTTTAGAATCTGGATGTCTTATTAAAATGTTGGTACTTTTACCCATATTTTTCTGCCCCTGCAAACGCTTTATGATATGGCAATTATAGGGTTCTGTATGCTATTCTATTTCATGTTACGCGAAATTTAAAACAATTATTATTTTAATTAGGGAACTTAAATTGATGCCGCTTTGGCATGAGCAAGTAACTCATCATATTTATTGTCAGGTCATCAATATTTTAGGCACAATTATTTATTATCGAAAAGCTATTTATTATGGGAAGCCACAATGGGAAGCAACGCAGAACGGAATACCTTGACCATCAATTCGAATGATGTGCCCATAGTGGTGGGTGACAACGTCATAGAGCGTTTGGTTGAAACTTCCCAGAAATATGACAGGGTTGTTCTGATAGCAGGAAGCGAATGCTACGAGAAGTTTGGCGAACACGTTCCAGACCTCACTGGAATAAGGGGAGAATTCACCAAGATAACGCTTAATTTTGACGAGAACCTGAAGAATATAAGGAATTACCAGAAAATTATCAGGGTCATGATAGAGAGGAACATCAATTCCGATTCCCTTCTCATCGGTCTTGGCGGGCCAAGACTCTGCGATATTTCAGGATTCATTGCGGCGACCTATAGAGGGGGGATTGACTACATTCCGGTTCCAACAATGCCCCTTGCACAGGTTTCCCATGCAGTGTCAGGGCTGAATGGCATCAATTTCTCTAATTTTGAGGATGCCATGGCTACACGATATGCGCCAAGGGAAATTGACATAGACACGTATTTTACCAGGAATTCAGATAATGATCAGCTCAGGGATGCTATTGCAGAAATAACGAGATATGGGCTCCTGGGAGACCATTCACTGCTTACCATGCTTCATTCCCATGATGACATAAAAGAACTTAGGGGAAGCGACGGCCTTATCAGGCTTCTCTCAAAAGCAGTCCAGTCAAGGGTGGAACTGTCTGAAAACTCAGATCCCATGCACAAGAGGTCCCTTAATTTTGGGAAGATCATGGGAGATACAATTATGCATGTTACAAAGGGTAGGGCCAAGTATTACGAGGCAATAACTTCGGGGATGCTTGTAGAACTCTTCCTCGGTGAACGCTCAGGCATATCGGGACGCGGGGCTAGGGAGAAGATTGTTTCTGTCATGGACCAGTATGGAATGAAAAAAGCCAATATCAGAGAGATTGGCATAGATAATATACTGAAATCACTCAACGAAAGGTACAACATAGAAAACCACAACCTCAAGTTTATCGTTCCTGAAGAACTTGGCAAACCTGCTGCTTTTGAGATGAGCAGTGACCGCATAACGAATGCACTCAGGGCATTCACTGAACAGTATGAATTCAACCCGGTGGTTTAGGAAACCAGTGCCGAAATAGAAAGCGTCAAATAAACTCATACAATGAACACGGCATGCTTCTCTTCGATGACTACTGGAAGAAGATTTTTGAGAGCATCCAATCAGCATACCCGGAGGTAATTGAAGGAGACATTGCCCTGGACAAGAGCGGGCACTGTGATCTCACATTCAGGGCTTTTCAGGTAATGAAGAAGAGAGGGCTATCCCCAGATGCTGTATTTTCAAAGGTAAATGAAACCTTAGTCTCAGCAGATTTCATTGAGAAAATTGAGTCTATGGGGGGCTACGTGAACTTTACACTGAAACCTACCAGGCTCATGGAGGCCATTTGGAAAGAAATGGAGGGGACAAGCCAATATCCCGATACTTTCCAGGATCCCGAGAGAGTATCTGTAGAACACACCAGCACTAACCCTACCGGGCCTATTCACATCGGCAGAATCAGGAATTCCATCATAGGTGATTCCCTGGCCAAACTCATTGCCAGGTACGGGTACAGAGTTACCACCCAGTACTTTGTGAATGACTCGGGAAGGCAGGTTGCGTCCCTTTATGCCGGTTACAGGAAATTCGTCAAGGTTGAAAGACCCACGGCTTACGATCTTCTAGAGGGTTACAAGAAGGCCACTGAAGAGATGGAGAAGGGCACCGGGATGAATGATGAAGTGGACCAGGTCATCAGGGATTATGAAAATGGAGAACCGTCCACAATTGAAGGCATAAAGAAGGTCTGCAGCATAATGCTGGACAGCATTAACACTTCACTGTCAAACCTTGGAATCAAAATAGATGATTATACCTGGGAATCAGATCTCATAAGGACTGGTGACGTAGACAGAGTGATGGAGGACCTTGAAGAGGAACTCCAGGATGAGGACGGCGCGAAGTACCTTATGAGCAATGGAAGGAAAATGTTCCTTACGAGGAAGGATGGCACTTCCCTTTATTTTTCAAGGGATATAGCATATCACCTTTACAAGTTCCAAAATTTTGACTGGCTGATCGATGTCCTGGGGGAAAATCACAAGGAACACGCGAGTCACATTGAATATGTTACAAAATCATTGCTGAACCAGGAGCACAGGCTAGACTTTGTATTCTATTCATACGTGTCCCTGGAAACAGGAAAGATGTCCACCAGGAAAGGCCAGATTATTACGCTGGACGAGCTTTACGACAGGGCAATGGAAGAATCATTTAAAATTGTCAAAGGAAAACGCCCGGAACTTCCTGAAAACAAACTGAAAGAGATAGCTGCAGGAGTGGCAGTTTCCGCAATAAGGTTCCATATCCTGAAATTGAATTCCAACAAGCCAATGGTTTTCAAGTGGTCTGAAGCATTGAATCTTGAGGGAGATTCTGCACCATTTGTCATGTATTCCTATGCCAGGGCTTCGAGCATCATGAGGAAGATAGAAGACCAGAAACAGTCAGTGGGAAAAGAATACAACAAGGAGGAGGGGTCACTAATCCGCCAGATGTACCTCTACCCATACGTGCTAACTGAATCACTTAAAGGGCTGAAACCTGAGAACGTGGCAAACTACCTGCTGGAATTGACTAGGAGATTCAATGATTTTTACACTAATTGTCCTGTCATTAACGCAGCGACAGACGAGAAGGAGAGGCGTGTGCTGATCATAAATGCATACCGGACCATTGTAAAAGACGCGGCCAGCATAGTGGGCCTAAAAATCCTTGAAGAAATGTAAAATACAACTATTATTTCCAATTTTTAGCTTTAGTAAAAGGTAATTTTAAAAAAATTTAAAAAAATAGAAGTAAGTGATTACTTCTTCTTTTCCTCAGTCTTCTTTGCTGGAGGTGCCTGTTTCTTTTCTTTGGGCTTGGAAGAGCCTCTGGAGCTTAACCTGTAGTAAACTGCTCCAATCACAATTATTATGAGGATAACTCCTCCAACTATGAGTGGGGTCTGGTATCCTGGTGGGCTTACTTTCTGGGTTACGGTAAGGGATCCGCTCTTTGCAAAGAATGACGGCTGCGTAGAGTTCAATGCTTCAAACTGAACCTGTACATTTCCCTGTGAGGGTGAAGTAAGGTTGAACTCGAACTGTTTTGTTGCTCCAACTGGAAGTGGACCATAGGACTGGTTGTTCACGACATTTCCATTGACTATTGCTACAATGTAGAATGAGTTAGCATCAACCGTACCATTGTTCGAGACATTTACATACATGAGGGTCTTGGAACCCTGTGCTGGTGTTGTCGGGAAGTAAACACTGTCAACCACAAGCCTTGGAGATACCACGACCATTGAGGTTGTGAAGTTAGTGTATGAGGAAACATTTGACGGGTTAGAAACCTTTAGTGATACTGTGAGGCTGTTCAGTGTGTTGAATTGAACCCCAAGATACGAAAGGTTTGTGTTGTTTCCAACAAGTTGGTAGGTGCTGCTTCCCGCAGGGACTTTGGAGCCGTTTGCGTACACGATACTCCAGCTGTATGAAAGATCTGATGTAGCATAGTACTTGTCAGTGGATTTGTTTGCAGAGAATATTGTGACCTGCCCGGCTACTGGCTGCGAAATAACTGCGTGAGTTGCATTCTGCAGCGTTATCTGTCCACTCGGTGCCGTTGTATCAGTGACGTTCAGGAGAAGCTGTGTGCTTGCCACTTTTCCCACTGCAGTGCTGACATTGAGGTATCCTGTGACCATTGTCTTGCTTGCAATGTATGGCGTGTTAAATGTCTGTGTTACGTTAACTGCATTGTTTGTGTAGCCAGGGAAATACCAGTTGTACAGTATTGGTACCATGTACGTGGTGCCAGGTATGGACAATTTAGAGTAGTATCCGCTGAACTGTATGGACTTGGACTGCGGCACAGTTACTGTCTGGGAGCTTGAAACTGCTCCTGTTGCGAATAGAGTCTTACTGCCAGTAGTCACATTAAGGTATGCGCTTGGAGTAGCATTGTATGCAAATACATTGAAAGTGGTTGAGTTGTAGACACCCGATGCACTTGTATATTTTACTGTGACAGAGTAATTTGCAAATCCGCCAAACTTAATTGTTGCATTTGCCTGGTTATAGTCCTGAGGCTGAATTGTATTGTTGAGCCACCATGTGTAATTCAATGCCTTGTTGTAGTCGTTTGTATTTGTCACTGGATTGTAGAAAGCCTTTGAAAGGTTGAAAGAGACCTGTGTGTTTGTCGGGACAATAAAAACTGCTGATGTGGTGTTGCTTGCAACTAGATAACTCTGTGGTGCGCTGTTGTTCCAGTACAGGTTAATCTGTGAAGCAGTCACGACTGGCTTGCTCACTTTGCTGAATTGCAGTGTGAGGAATTCACTGTTTGCCTGAGGCAACAATTTTACCGGTGAAACAAAGGTGTCAGCAGCAGAGACAGGAGAAGACAATGAAAGGCCATTTATGTTGTAGTTGAATATATCATTGTAGTAAAGTGAGCCAGATGTGTATTGAGTTCCCTGTGCGAAAACCTGAACAGAAAATCCGTTTGCGACACTTGATGCAGTTACATTAAAATTCTGGAACTGGAACGAAACGGAGGCGGTCATTCCTGTGGCGTTGATTGAAACTGTTGCTGGTGTCGTTCCAGTCAATTTGTAGTTATGGTTGTTAACAAGTATGGCGTAGTCAGTGTAATTGCCCACAAGTCCGTCAAGGTATGACTTTATAAAAGAGGTCTTTGAAGAGAGCTGATCTGAAAGATTCTGCCAATAGAATGAGCCAATGGTAGCATTCGGCATGAATGGAAGTGCTGTTGAGTTCCCGATTGCATATGTGACAGTAAGGTTGAGATAGCCCGGGTTTGTACCAAGGCTGTAGTTGTAATTGACATTGCTGCTGGCCTTTTCCAGAGTAACAACAGATTGCCCCGTATAGTCAACAGGGTTGTATCCATTGGCGGAAATAACGTAGTTGAAACTGGATGATTGATCTACAAACTGGAACGCTCCATTGTTAAACTGCATGACTGAGTAAGAATATGGTGCAGTCTTGCTTATTGCAATGACATTGAAGTTGTTGACTGAAACAATTCCTCCCACCACATTTGCCCCTGTTGTGCTTAAGTTGAGGTATTTTTGAACATTTGTTTCATATGCTGTGTTAATAATCTGGCCACCAAAGTTTACGGTAGCAAAGAATCCATTTGTTGGCAGTGATGCGTTGAACGTACCTGTTGTTGTGTTTGTTTCAAACACAAAGCCATTCTCAGTTGAGAATGAAACTGTAGCGGGAGCTCCTGATTTAGCACCTGCAACGTTTACAGTTACTTCGTGAGTTGCATATGCCGTAGTGTTCAAGTAAAATGACGTCGAGCTGCTTGAAACGTTTACCATCTTGCTTGTGCCATTCACTATGTAAGTTGCCCCATATGTTACGTATGGCTGCAGTGTGAATATGTAACTTCCGTATGATAAGTTCACTGAGTTCGAGGCGCCATTGAGTGTCGTTACTTGGTAGCCTGATAATGTACTAACCTTTACTGATGCTCCCGTTGCAGGTAGACCATTCGTACTCAGATAGAACGCGTGATAAGTCACCGTCCCTTTCTGAGGAGTTATAGCTGTACTATTTCCTGCTATGGCTAACGCACTCCCTAGGACAAGAAGTGTCATTATTAATGCAATTAAGCTGTTTCTGTGCAATGCTATCTTCCTCGTTTGCATCGGCTAAAGGAACGGACTAATATAAATATTCGGGATCAACGTGTGTTGCGATATAACACACATTTTTTGAGTCTAAAAACAGCAAATGCCTTCTTATCAATAAGATAGCATAGTGTCCTTTTTAACCATGGTGGATTAGATAATTATCTATTCTTATTATGGGGGATTAATTTCTAAATCGGAATTCAATCTCTAGTAAAATGATGTTGCGTCAACCTTTAACAACACCAAGTGGAGTCAACCTTGCCACTGGTATGGTTAGACCCGCCCCTGTAACAGATGCGATGACATCATCGATATCCTTGTAGCTTCCAGGAGCTTCCTCAGAAATAACCCTGACATTC
>JAJZKX010000071.1 GCA_021850745.1 Thermoplasmata archaeon | reverse complement strand
AGTGAAGCACCACTGTTAAGTGGTATAGTTGTTGTGGTGGTTCCGTTAACGCGCACATAAGACAGTACCCCGCTGGCTTCAGCTACGATGTGAACTTTGAATTCGCATGGGGGGTTAGTCGGAATAAGAGATGCCATGATTCTATCTCACAGGATATTGGTATTCGCGGTGACTGCTACATTCTGAGACGAATATTGGGAAATGGGACGGCTCTGAGGGAGATCAGATATAGTCAGCGGACGGATATTTGTTGTCTTGCTCTGATTGACAGTGACATCAGGATTGTCACCTGTGCCCAGAGGTCGGATATATACCGGCAATGAGCTTGTACCCAGTCCCTTTGACTGATTCGCCGTTATATCTGGCTGGTCGCTGGTTCCCAAGGTCCGTATATAAACAGGCAGTCCGCTTGTACCAAGAGCCTTAGTCTGATTAACCGTTATATCTGGACCATCGGCAGATCCGAGAGCCCAGTTCCTCCCAAGGACTGGCATCGGCGATGGAATCGTGTAGTCAAGTTCCCACACGATCAATTCGCTGAAAGTAGTTGCCACGGAATACTGGAAGTCTATGGTATCCCCACTGTTGACAGGTACGTAGAATGTATAAGGTGAATTGGCCTGCAGTGAAGCACCACTGTTAAGTGGTATAGTTGTTGTGGTGGTTCCGTTAACGCGCACATAAGACAGTACCCCGCTGGCTTCAGCTACGATGTGAACTTTGAATTCGCATGGGGGGTTAGTCGGTGCTAACGCTGCCATTATTTAACGCCTCCAAGTATGAGTTTGTCCTTCTTGACCTTGACATTCTGCTTATGCATGATCTCTATTGGTCTTATACCCTGCACGGGTATAACTTCTTTCCTTCTTTTTACTTCTTTCATATTATATTAGTCCCCGCGTTGACAGGCACATCCTGTCGCGAATAGCGTGTGATTGGGCGACTCTGTGGCAAGTCTGTAAGACCCAGAGCCCATGATCTATCCGGCTTATCGGCAGCAGTCAGGTCACGGATCTGTCTTGGATCAATAGCATTGTCCGCCTGTTGCCCCACATCGGTTTCCATGGTCATACCGGTATAGGTCAATTGCGGTTCGATTTCTTCGGGATATGATATTCCGATTGCCACCGCTCCTGATCCGTCAAGGACAAAGGCGAATATGTCGATGCCTGTTGCTTTAAATTTTGACCCTGGACTGAGAAGCTGTGATGTTGGCATTCCGTTGTGATCCAGCCATTTCAGGGTGATATTTGAGCCCTGTGCGGCAAGCGCGTAGAGATTAGCCGGACCGGGGACATTCGCATTGAATTGTGATATGGGTGCCGTAAATGTTTCCGAGACGTATACTGTCATTATTTAATCCGTCCATATTTCAACATATAATACCTGAGCAGAAGCTGAATAAACAAATATCATTTGCGGAGATGTTTTTTCTGAAACGAGATTAACAACCGGTATCTGCGAGATCACGTTTGCCTGGGGAGGTTCATTTAGCCAATATGCAAATCCCGAACCGATGATTGTCCATTTCTGAATCTTCTTTGTTGTGTTCCTGAATTCTTGAATTTCCTGCACTGTTGTAGCATCCAGATTGTACATCATTGACAATCCCTTGGATGGTTTTTCTTCATGGATCTTGACAACCGCATTCTTCAGGATCGCTATCATTTCTCCTGCCAACATTTTATCTCACCTTATTATGTTCCATGCATATCGGCGTATTTATTATTTGCATCAGTGATCCCACCCATGAGCTGTTAAATCCACAATTACGCCAATGACAAGAATCAGGGCCACAACACCAAGAATCAACGCATATTTTGAAGCAACAAGCATTCCAATGATGCATCCTGCTGCAACAAGCAATCCGATCTGGTCATGCGGTTCGGATTCTGCTATGAACTTATCCCAAATACTCAAAGAGCCAGCCATATCATCAACACCCCCGCAATTGTAACGCCAATGGCAATCCATAGCCATGCTGGCAGTCCAAGGACATCCTGATTGAGAAATGTATCGAGATCATCAAGAAAAGTGATAAGGGATGCATTCTGCGTGTTGTATGCGGCGGTTTTTCCATTCGCAAGCTGCTGTCCCCACAATAACGGCTGATGGGAAGGTGGAGAAATATTAGATGGAGATACTGTATGATCTGTGTGAGCGATCATGCCTATTTTATGTTTAAGCGATGGGCCCGCATATCCTGGAGGAATCGAACCGCCATAGACCGATTTTTGAATCGGTTTGGGGATCGGCGTTGGATTAACATATCTATCGTTGATCATACCATCACCATCATAACTGCAATCGCTATTAAAGCGATAGCCACGAACACAACAATGATCGTGAGTTCGATCGATCCAACCATGCCGGCAGTGGCCACTTCCTGCGATCCGTATCCCAGACTTGCTTCCAGGCTGTCATACCACTGGGTTCCAACTGCTTGGGCTCCCTGTCCTGGCGGGGCCTGTTGGCTGATTGGGGTCATGGTTACGGTTGTCGATCCCCATACGCTCCAGTTTGTAGAGTTTGAACCGTTGACATTGATTGATTTTGAAACGTCCTGATATCCATTTGCAAGGATCAGAAGTGATACAGTCTGTGCCACGGTACTGTCAAGAGGTATCCCTATCTGTCCGTTGGAACCGGTGTAATCATGTCCACTGTAGGGAGCGACTGATTCGCAGCTCACTGCATACCAGGGACAGGATGAATTAGCCTTGACCTTGTATTCAACTTCCGCGTTAGGTATTGGAGTCCCTGAAGGGGATTTGACTGTGACTGTAAAAGTTCCGTGGCTCAAGGTTTATCACCTTAAGCCAGACGGTAGAAGACAAAGTAGACGGCGGTTGTCGTGGCACCCGATGCGAGGAACAAGTTGTACGTACTGGACGAGTTGAACGCTATCTGTGAAGATTCAAGCAGCCAGAACATTCCAGCAGGCCTGGCAGCCTGTATGATCTGTTCGTCCCTGGCGGCAAGGTCGCCCTCACTCAGATATGGCTCGATCATCTGTCCGTTCACATCAATGCTGATGTATTCGAGATCGGAGTCAGCGGCAAACCCATACATGAACAGTTCAGCAATGCTCTGATTCTGGACAGGCATCCTCTGTGAGAGGTTATTCATCCCTGGGCCAACGCTCAGGTTGGTTGAGGATATGTACGAGGTCACTCCCTCTGCGTTTCCGAAGAGTACCGTTATCCCGCATACGATGGATGCAGCGGTTATGTCAGTGGCTGGCGTGATCTTGGGTCCGTTGTTGGGAGCGTATGATCCCAGTGCACTGATCGGGTTGTACAGGATCATGACCTGGAATGGTCCATTGGCAGCTGGCAACCTGAGATACGGCAGAGGAACCTGCGCGGTCACAACAGTATTAGCAGCAGCAGCCGGTACAGCTTTGCTGACATCGCTGAAATCGGTCATGTGCATACTGTATCTCTCATACAGCATGTGCAGTTGAGTTCCGAGGATATCTGCTACGACGGTACCATTTGCATCGATAAACCTGACCTCTGATATAGCGGTTGAAGCCTGGATACTCCCTGCTCCGGTTGGTCCGGATGTGAAAGTCAATGACAGGTTCAGGATCGCGTTCACAATGTCATAATCGGTTGGCAGGGAATATCCCTGTCCTGATACAACAGCGGCACCAAGTGTTTTGGTTTCATCGACTATTTTCTTTGACGTTCCTTCTGCAATTGTGGTCGGCACAGGCGCGGCGGCTCTTTGGGTTCGTGTGCCTGGTCTGTTGTACTGGTGCTCCCTTAGTCTTTGGGACTGATGGCGGTACAGTACCGTGATACTGTGGCGCGTGTCCTGTTCTTATTATGCTCCTTCCAGGCGGTGATACAGGTCTCCGGAATCCCGGAAAAATTATGGGCATGTTATCACGCTCCTGATACGTTAAGCTTTATCGTCTCTGCGATGTACAACGCAACCAGGACTGCGGCTACGACGACACCGAATGTGACGATAGCGGCTTCTATGTTCTCCATTTGAAATCATCCCCCTATCATATACAGGGGAATATTATTTATGTATTCTTATTATATTGGTATATTACTGTATTATATTAATAAAAGAATATATTTTATTAACGTGAATCACATGACGATATGATCATGGGTACACTCAAAGAAACCGGCTATCACGTTAACTTTTTCATTTCTGCTGAACAGAAAACCAGGATCAAAGAGTGGGCTAAAGCACATCACCAGACAAGCCTATTATCGGGAGTGACGTGGAGCGCTGCATTGAGATACCTGATTGATAAAGGCCTGGAGACTGAAAATGGCAACAAGAAAAAAGAATGAGAAACTCATAACCAACTCTGATCCGCCTGAATCTGGAACCGTTAATAATCCAGTTAATAATCCGCCTGAGACAGGCAACAGCAAGGAAGAACATAAACCTCCTGCTCATGAGTCTGAAGAGGAACATATCACCGTAAAGGAGAAAAAACCCACGAAAGGCGATAAGAAGAAACCGGAGAAATTTCACAGGATCGGATTCTTCAAGGTCATGCCGGGGAAGAAAAAATGAACATGGTGCTAATCGCCTTGGCGGGAATAGGAATAGAGATCGGGTTCAACATATTCCTGCTATGGTACATGTGGCCTATCTTATCGGTATTTCAGTATATCCGCAGGCATCATATCAAGATCGATCCTGAGCAATATCTTGGAATTGCACCCGCTGAGTCAAAGGATTTCGTGACTGAATCAAGTAAGGATTATGTGATCAAATGAGCCGAAAAATGGATGAAATCAAGTCCGATGATCCGGACAATCCGCCTGAATCTGAAGCGCTTAAAGAAGTGCTTAAAGAAGCTCAGGAACAGGCAGATGCAACACAGGAAAATGAGTTTGTATCGCCTGCAGAAGCGTTGAAAGGCATCAATGAAATACCACAGGTATCAAAAACAGCACTGGCAGAAGCTATGCAATCTGCCGTTGTTTTCACGCATCATGAGATTGCAGTCTACACCGGATTTTCGCAATGGGAGCTTGATCCGGTAGAGCAACAGCATTTCCAGAATTTCTTTAACCAGGTTGCACCATTGATCCCGATTGAATGGCTTGGACCTGTTATTGGGATTATTGTAATCGGCATGATTGAAATCATTAAAACCAGGGCGTATCTGACCTTCCTAAAAGCAATGAAAGAACGGGGGCAATAGATGAAACTGAATACGGATGAGCATATCGGGCTGATTGGGTCAACGGGTTCGGGAAAGACATACTGGTTTTCCCATGCAATCCTGCCGTCTCTCAGCCGGGTCCTGATTGTGGACACAGAAAACATGGAGTTTGAAAATATACAGATTGCTAAATCCGATCCCGAACGGCTGGTAAAAGCAATCCCGAAAGACAAGCCTTTCCGGTGGCGCTGGATTCCCTCCCCAACGGAAGAAAAAGAAGATCTCGATCTATTGTCCAGGGAATTGATAAGACGAGGGCATAATATGACCCTCTACATTGATGAACTGACAGATTTCAGCGATGCTCATTCAATCTCTCCCTGGTTCAAGGCCCTATTCCGAAAAGCGAGAAAACGGGATATCAGGCTGATATGGGCGACCCAAAGACCGCCCGGAGTTAATAAATGGGCTTTTGACAATTCGATCCATAAGATGTTTTTTTACACAAGCCAGTTTGACCGGAAACGGCTGGACGAACTCATGCCCGGTATCGGGGATCAACTTGGTATGATCAACTGGAAATCATATCAGTATATCTATGTAGGCCCGGATGGAATCCCGAAATTGATGGAGGCAATAAAATGACAGAAGAAAAAGAGGAAAACAAGCAGCCGGATATCACGAAGATCATGCAGGCAATGGGAAACCCGATGCTGCAGACAGTGATTCAGCAGGTGATGAAAAATATTCAGGAAACGCGCCAGCTAACTGAAGCATCCCTGAAAAACGAAGCCATCCTGAACCAGAAACTTGACAGGATATTAAAAAAACTGGACGGTTAAAAGTTTTCTCACCTCCTGTTCTAACGGAATTAAAGAACTCTGATAAATTCCCGGCATCAGAATCCCCCCTCTGACCATTGATAAACAAGCCCTGTACGAAGAGACTGATGTACCCTATGTTCAACCTCGACTGTGCAGCCCAGATACAATTGGATTGGCCCCCCTCCGCCGTCTATCATTATCCTCATTGATGCGCCGCACGTCATCAGAATTTCGCCTCCCATATAGCCTGAATGATGTAGTCAATTTCGGTTTCCGACCAGAAATTAGTACGTGCCAACGCACGGCGTAGCATACCGGCATTCGTTTTTATCAATACGGTTGTCCGTACTTTCGACATCAGAATCCCGCCTTTTGTAGAATGAGTCCCAGGACTTCATCGAAAGTCCACCCTTTTATCTCATGCTCCGTGTATCCACCATCAGAGCTAATTTTCTGCTGCACAAGTTCACGCATAGCTCTGCGCATTCGCTTTTCGTTTTCCTCACTTATTCGATGTGTTGTCAGGTCATACACCTCTGTCAGTGTATACATTGTAAGCATATAAACTCATGGATCATCCACTCCTAGAAATTCCAGTATAATATCCAGTGCATCCCTGATTCCGATCATCGTCCCGACCACGTAATCGGGGTGCTTATCCAGGGCGTCATAAAACTGATAATATATCATCGGTATCACCTTAATGCCGAATATTGTCATGTATTCTCCGTTCCGTGATTTTTTCATCACCTCGTTCACTTCAAGATCGAGTATCCCATATTTGTCCAGTTCCTTCATTCTTGATTTCAGCAGCCCTAGATAGATATTCACACGGTGACGATCAACATTCACTGATTTCTGCGGCAGCCTAACTTTTTTCAGCACACGATCCAGATCAGTATCCTCCCGCAGATCTCCCATTACGCAGAAATAGAGGATTGTCAGATCTTCCTTTGTCAAGTTCATCTGCTTAGCAATTGCGGCCATCGCAGAAAACCGGACCGAATCGTCCAGAAGCCTGTCATGTTCAATCATCAGAAATGCACCTCATCATACGTTCCATCAGGATGGACCATAGTCATGATGTGCGGTGTGCGTTTCTGAATCCTGCTTTTCTTTCCTTTCCCTCCGAATTTCTTTGGTTCGACACGAAAGATATGGTGTTGTGCCTGTGTCCCCATGTCAAATACCAGTTGGCAGGAACAGTGATAATGCGGGAATACATTAGAGCGCATCACGCATCCTCTCCTGAACTTACATTTCTCAGGTTTATTCAATCGGGCTCACCCCCAAGACTATGAATGCCAGGAATATCAAACTGGCAATGCTAAACATCAGGATACTGCCGAGGATAGCTGATCCTATGACAAAAAGCAGCATGATGAATACAATCAGGAGATACAGGAATGCATTAGCAGGCTTCATGTGTAATGCACCGTCCTATGACAATCCCGGCAGAGCAGGACGTATATGCCCGGATTTTTCTTTGGAGCCAGTAGTCGCTTTGTCATTGGCCTTGATGCACCCTTTAATCCATCCCCATTTCGTATCAGGTGATGAAACTCGGCTTTCCTGCCATCGGCATTCTCAATTTTATGATCATTCAGATTAAAATGATAAAAGCAGATCGCACAAACATCTCCAAAACTGATAATATTTTCTGCCCTAACTCTCCGCTGCCATCTTATCTGATATATCGTCATTTTATCGCCTGCTCCTTGTGTCTCAGTACACACCTTATCCATCCTCTTTCGAAGTATCTCCTTACATCCGTCCTGCACCTGCGGCCGTCGTCACCCATATACATCCGGATCAGGATCAGCATTGCATCGATCTGATCAGTCCCGCCGTCATATTCGCCCATAT
>JAJZKX010000001.1 GCA_021850745.1 Thermoplasmata archaeon | reverse complement strand
ACGGGAGTTCCTCAAGTTGATCAACATTGACCGGATCCAGACCGAGTTTTCTCAGTTCTTCCTCGATAATAGAATCCATGGTCAGGTTTGGTTTGTAACTGCCGTAGAGCGGTGTTATCTCAAGTGTCGTTAAATTGGTTCCGTATCCGTCAGATATGCCCGTGGCAAGTTTCAGGACCTTCCTTGAAAACGTTTTCACAAACTCTGTTGAGGTGGATCGTATTTCCACGTCAAGTATCGCCTTTTCGGGCACGACATTCGTGGCCTCGCCAGCCTCCCTGAAGATCATCCCCACGACGAGATGTTTATCATGTTTTGCCCATCCTCTCATACTGTTTATTGCTGAATATGTAGTGACTGCAGCATCCAAGGCATTTACTGAACTCTCGGGAGAATCGGCGCTATGTGAGGATATGCCGGTGAATTCAAGTCTCAGCGTTAGGTCGGCAAGAGTCTTCGAACCTGCTGCCCATCTATCGTCTGGATGCATGCCGAAAACAATGTTGATATCATCAAATACGCCCTCAGCGACCATCCTGGCTTTACTGCCTGCATATTCTCCCATGCCTTCCTCTGACGGAGTTCCTATTACGATAATCCGTATACCATGTATCACCTCTTTCAGTATGGCAGCACATCCTGCAGCCCATGCAGAGATTAGATTGTGTCCGCAGGAATGCCCATTGGGAAGTGCATCATATTCTGCCAGGAATCCTACCGTGAACCTGCCATCTCCCGATTCCGCCCTGAATGCTGTGTGCATGTCAAGATAAGGCAGGCGAACAGTAAATCCAAGATTCTCCAGAAATCGAACCATGGTTATGGAGGACTGTACCTCGTGGCTTCCCAGTTCCTTCAGGTCGTAGATTTTTCCTGAGAGGACGAGTATCTCTCCGAGATATTTATCCAGCACCTTATCGATGTTCATGGTCAACTAAAAATATTCCCTGTATGTACTTAACCATGTTGTCTAATTCTATGCAGGTCATTCATGACCGCAAACGCTGTTTGTCAGTGTAATGGGAAGAAGGAAACAAGTTGGTCCGCAGCAAACCGTGTCAGACTATCTCACGCGGAAATCAGGCCTAAACAAACGTGCCCGATGAGAAAAATTCTTCAGCTATTCCCGACACTGTCATTCTCCTTCTCGCTTTTTTCCTTTATCATCTCATCAATCTTTTTATCCAGATTCTCCTCACGCTTATCAGAAGATGATCGATTGCTGCCCTATATAGAATCACACGCAAAACTTGTAGACGCACTGGAGAAGCTGGAACGTCTTGATAATGATATTCGTGAACTTCTCAAACATGGAATATCGCCTTTTTCTGGAGAAAAGGGGCAACGCATCTCAATTCAAGGAGGCAATCGGAAAACATCTGAGCTTTACCGTAAAAGGGAAAGATAAAGATGCGAACCTTGATTCAACGGAGCCGAGACACTTCCCGGGATCGAAAAACTCTCCCCTGATCAAGAGGAAACAGAGACTTAGAAAGAAAATGTAACGAGGATTGAGATAAGCCTTTTAGGGGCTTCGATAGCCTCTTCTGCTGGTACGAGGAATCAGAATAGGGAAGAAGACTCCCTAAGATCAGTTGCGGCAGAACTGGAGGGCTCGATTGAAAAGGAAAGGTATGACACAATCCTCCAAACCCTGAAGAACAAGGAAAGTACTATCCTTGGTGTATACCCGAATCTGAAGGACTCTATCGACGTAATGAAGTCAAACCTTTCTGCCGTTGTTAAATTCCCTATGGTTCCAAGAAATGAAGTGAATACAAGGATACGTTACCTGATTACAACGCTTCAAGGTTGACAGCTTTACGTTTAAATGTGAATACCCTGGATTGTTCACATGATATGTTCAAGATACTGGAGAAGGGCAAAATTAATGCCAGTGGAAGAAGCGGTGAGTCAACAACTCAGCGTTAAGGCTTCAGAATTTGTGGTTGTCTGCGTGACGCAGCAATCACTTGGTTGACAGCAGCATGGTATGGGTCGTATTCAGCGGAGGTTCTGGAGGTAACAATACAGAACGAAATGAATGTCCGTATCTAATCTGGAAATTAGTCTATAGGAAACCGATATGAACTCCTCATGATTCTGCAGTTATGTACCACAAGATTTAGTAAAACCCGCTTGTTAATTATCAGATATTAATGAATATAATCACAGAGTTACAGAAATCCGGTGATGATATGAGGAGACTTGACAGGGACATGTATGACCGGGATGAGCCCCCGTTATTCACTGGGACAAATACAACTGCAAGGCGTTTTGTCTGGCTCTGCCAACATCCAGAATGGGTAAAAAATCATCCGGGATGGATGACAAAACATTCCCAGATCGCTGAACGGCCATAATAAGGCGATCCAATGCTGGCCATGATTATCTTTAATTCCAGTATCCATTTTAAGTAGTTGTATCTCTTCATAATTTTTTTACCGATCCTGGAGGTGTGCGGTAATCCGGTTATTTTTCATATCTGCTCCATAATATAATCTGTATTGCTCATTAAGTACCCTGTGCACCGGATGACGTAAGCCTGATGATGGGAAACACCTGGCTACCAAGAAATTATTCCATTTTGAATCATCTGGTTAAGTTATAACTTTGGAATGTATACTTAGATGGAAGTATTTATATATAGCTTATCATTTGTATCCCGATGGTCACAAACGTTTCATACACGCCGTCGGAAAAGGGAAGAACTTATCTGGGGGCCACATTGGGATATCTTTTTGATGGATACAACCTGCTGTTAACCACCTTTTTGCTGGTAACAGTTAGTGAGTATTTCGCAACAAGTGTACCCATAGTAGTATATGCAGTAACTTTTGCTTTGGTGGGTTCCGTTCTTGGAGGAATAGGATTCGGCTGGTTAGCAGACAGGATGGGGAGAAGACCGACTCTACTGATTACAATACTTGTATTCGGGATTTCAACAGTCCTAACAGGATTATCGGCGAATCTGTCGCAGTTCTATCTATTTCAGTTCATTGCTGGCCTTGGAGTCGGCGGCGAGTGGGGAGTAGGGTTCTCGTTGCTGAATGAAGCTTGGGGAGAAAAGTCACGAGGTCTTGCTGGCGGGTTTCTGCAGGCAATGTTTCCAGCAGGCGGCCTCCTCGGTGCCGTAACGGCCGGATACATGCTCAGTCATTATGGAACTGCAGTAGGCTGGAGATACTCTTACATCTTCGTAGGATTGATATCCATGGCACTTCTGACATTCAGGATTTTTATGCCTGAATCGAAGGTCTGGCAACAGAAGGTTAAAGATGCACTTTCCGGAAAAAGCACGGGAATTGTTGAGAAATCTCCACTAAAGGAAATATTCAACAGGGATATGATCAGATGGACCTTTTTTGGAACTCTTCTGGTTCTAGGGTTCATGTTCTATTTCTATTCAGGGCAGGTATTTTACCCGACTTTCTTCGCAAAGGTTGGAAAGGTTCCCGCCACAGTTATTCCACTGATCATAACGATTGGGTCTCTTCTTGGAATAATTGCGGAGGTATTAATTGGAGGCGCAAATGACAAGTTCGGTAGAAAAAGATCGGCAACCATGTTCGGTTTCATATCACTTATGGTGATATTTCCGTTCTTCTATACTTCAATGCAGAACCTAGCATATGCAGGAAACATCTTCAGTTACGGGTCTTTCTATTCGTATGGTCTTCTCTACTTCTTCCAGGCGAGCTATGCGGCGCTTTTCGGAGTATGGCTTGGTGAAATGTTCCCTACAAGAATGAGAGCCACGGGATCGAATTTCTGTTATATGGTCGGAAGAGGTGTCGGTGGCGGTCTTGCGCCTATAATGGTACCAATTTTGGCAATATCGGCAGGCGGGTTAGGTCAAGGTATGTCAGTAGCTATGTTAATAGGTGCGGTCATCATGATTTCAGCTGTTTTTGGGCTCAAAGAAACCAAGGGAACGGTTATTTCCCAATTCTAATTTTTCACCATCTTTTTTTGGATACCAATTCAGCAAAATAGATAAAGATTAAATTAAGGCTTGAATATTGAAAATCTGGTTTATCTATGAACAAATGGCAGGATTTGAGAGAATGGATTGAAGGCGCAAAACAGCTTGGCGAACTTAAGTCTATCAAAGGGGCAGATCTTGATCTCGAACTTTCTGCGATTGCCCAGGTTAATGCAAAAAACCATGGTCCGGCAATATTATTCGAAGAGATCAAAGGATACCGGGACAGTGGTTTCAGAGTAATGACAAACTCTGTTTCCAATCATCGCCTTTTCAATTACACCTTTGGCTTTCCAGAGGATCTTAATCTGAGGGAAACTGTTGAGCAACTCAGGGGACTACCAAATCTTTGGGAATCAGAATGCGTGAAATATCCGGTGGAGTTCATTGCGCATGGCCCCGTTCTTGAGAATTATGAAGAGAACGATGATGTCGATCTCATGAAATTTCCAACGCCACTCTGGCATAACAGGGATGGTGGCAAATTTATAGGTACTGGAGTTGCTGTAATTACTGCTGACCCGGACACAGGAAAAATCAATGTGGGTTCATACAGGGCTCAACTTTTCGGAAAAAACATCGTTGGTATCAATGCTGAAAAGGGGAAACATGGGGCTTCCCATAGAGATAAATACTTTCAGAGAAACAAACCCATGCCGGTTGTAATGATTTTCGGACCGGACCCTTTGCTCTATGTGCTCGCTGGAAGCGAGATTCCAACCAATATTTCTGAGCTGGAATATTACGGGGCGATACGAAAGGAGTCGATGAAGGTAATCCGAGGAAAAATTACCGGCTTACCAATACCTGCATCTTCTGAGATTGCGATTGAAGGGTATGCTTATCCTGATCAGACAAGACTCGAAGGGCCTCACGGGGAATGGACCGGATATTATGCAAGCGACGCAAAACAGAAACCATTCGTTGAGGTAAAGTCCCTGTATTACAGGAATAATGCTATCCAGCTTGGTTCAGCAATGTCCAAAGGGAGCATGAACGATCACGCAGTATGGAGGAGCATCTGGAAATCCGCACTCATATTTGATGAGATCGTAAAAAATGGGGTTCCAAACGTGAAGGGAGTATACGCTCCGCCATTCGGTGTCGGAAGGCAATTTCTCAACATTTCCATTAAGCAGTCTTACCCGGGACATGCAACGGAAGCAGGTTATCTTGCCTCACAGACCAGAAGTGCTGCATACATGGGAAAATGGGTTGTGGTTGTGGACGATGATGTTGATCCGTACGATATGGATGACGTTATGTGGGCTGTATGCAGTCGTTCTGATCCGGCAGAGATAGGGATAATCAGAAAAGCATGGGCGAGTGGGGTTGATCCACTCAGGCCGAAGGATGTTCTGCCGGGTCACCACACAAATTCACGAGGCATAATATTTGCAGTAGTGCCTTATGAGAGGATGGAGACCTTTCCGGAGAGATGCGAAGCGAAAGAGGACCTGAGAAGGTCAGTGTTCCAAAAATTTTCTGATGAAATTGGAAACAGATGGACTTCGTACTGATCTCCAGATCTGGCAATTATGCATAATATGTTTCGAGAACATTGATTTCCATTACAGAACGTTGTTTCTGCCTGAAACTATAAGGGATTCACATGTGACGCTGGACGTCCTTGACGATGTACTGAGGAAGTTCGGGAGTCGGAGATTGATCAATTATCTTGAGAAATCTTGCTTTTGGTTCATGCTATGAAAAACATGTGGTTAATTTGTGCTCAAAAACGGGAGAAATAAGATAAGTGTATACATCAAATCAATGAATACATTTAGTAACTACAATTAAAAGCTTACTAAAAAAGGATATTAGTTAGCATTATATTTTAATATAACCTTGATCATTACATTATATGGTAAGTAATCCAGATAACACAGGTACTGGAGGGGAGAAACTTAGTCTCTACAACGGCAAAGCTCTCTACATTTCTTTCTTTGCCTACACGTTTGACATCTTAAGTTTCATCGCCCTGACTTTTGTTGCGCTTCCGGTAAGCGAGGCCATCTACCCGTCTAAAACGCTTGGTATCTCGCTCCTCATTTTCTGGGGGGGTTTCTCGGCAGGTTCAATAACCAGGCCAATTGGAGCTGCAATTTTTGGGAAAGATACCGATGCTCACGGAAGAAAGAGGTCTCTATACATTAATATCCTGGGTACGTCGCTGTTCACTGCTCTGCTTGCGGCAACACCAACGTACAGTCAGGTAGGAATGCTGTCCCCGGCCATATTCATAGGGCTCAGACTTATCGCTGGAGTTTTCATAGGAGGTCTGATTTCAGGGGGTCTAGTGTTCGGACCGGAGAATTTCCCTGAAAAGTGGAGAGGCTTCATGACCGGTTTTGCGGAGTCTGGTGGCAGCTGGGCTCATGTAATAGGTGCTGCAT
Organism: Thermoplasmata archaeon; assembly: GCA_021850745.1. The sequence goes on along the minus strand of JAJZKX010000001.1, from coordinate 22,992 downwards.
GGCTGCTCCTGATTACTCTTACGTTTACTGGAGCTGCATATTTCACTCTAGGCTGGAGATTCATGTTCCTAGTGACCCTGATTCCGATAATAATCATTCTTCCGGTGCTGTACATCACTCCGGAATCGAACATCTACAGTCTCGCAAAGAAAAAGGGAAAAGTTACAGGAAAGCCGCTTTCAACTCTACTCATAAAGAAATCACCAATCAGAAATACCTTTTATCTCACTCTTATGATGTCGGTCGGGCTTCTCGGGTACGATAATCTCACAGAAAACGGTTTTCCGGCATTTCTTGGTGCTGTGAACCACCTGGCGCACCCTACAATAGCACTTGTAGTTCTGGTAGGGGCTGCAATCGGCGTCATTGGATCTGTACTCGGGGGAACAATATCACAATTCACGGGGAGAAAAGTGCTGGCAGTAGGCAGTGGAGTAGTACTAATCCTGATAAGTTTCCTGTACATACATCTTGGAAGCCTGCCAAGCTCCGATGTTCTGGGAATAATGATCACACTGATGCCCATGTACTTCTTCGCCTCAATAAGCAAGGCAGATTTCAGCCTATATCTGAATGAAGTATTCCCGACAAGCCTGAGGGCAAGTGGACTTGGACTAAACTGGAATCTCGGTTACGGTGTTGCCGGTGTTTGGCCAATGATAATCAGCGGATTCATGGCTATCTATGGGAAAGGGATATTTCCGGAAGCACAGGCCATAGCTGTTGCAATCCTGGCAGTACTTTATACAATAGGAACTTTGTTCTCAAAAGAAACTCTCGGGAACATTAGCCGTGAAAAAGAAGAACTCAACGCTGCTTAGTCTGGAATGAGGGGCATTTTAACCCTCAACTCTAATTTTTGCATGCTGCTTTATTATTTTAAAACATTTAGAGAAATATCGATAATAAGGTATACAGGAACCAGTACCATAATAAATTCAATACTCATCTTTTTCCCTCATCGCTCACGTTGGCTCCATAGCTGAGGAACAGAAATCGGTAAAACCATTTTTATAAGTATTACATTATATTCGCGAGGACACTAATAAATGAGGAATGAGTTAAAAATAAGAACTGGAGTTCAAATTAACTCCAGCGGGAATTATCAATCAACGGTCACAACAGTACCTTTCGTTTCTTTCAGACCAAAGAGTCCTATTAACTGGACAATTGCACCCACGAGCATCGCAATGGACATGGCTATTCCCAGGAACTTCAGTCCTCCAAATCCTGAATACATAATGGGGATGATTAATGAAGCCATAGCCCCTGCAGCTCCTCTCCCAACCATGTATCCAAAATTGGTTGCTGTCGAACGCATTCTTGTTGGGAAATGCTCGCTGTACCACACTCCATACTCTCCGGAGATTCCCTGACCTATGGACACGATTGTATATGTATAGAACAATGGGAAGGCAAGGAGCGCCACATATGGAATTTTATCCAGGATTGACACGAAGAACAGCACCACTGCTATGGTGTAAACCAGTCCATAGGAAATTGCCGTTATCTTCCTTCCAAAACGGTCGGAAAGCAGGCCGTTTATCCAGTAAAATGGAACGGCGATGGCCTGTCCTGCAACAAGTATTTCCGTGTACTGATTTGGCTTGAGAGCATATGCAGTTGCCAGAAGTGTAGGCATAAAACTCGCATATGAGAAATAGATGAAGAGGTTAGCCCCTCCAATTAGGAGTGAGAAGAGTGTCCATTTTCTAACCTGTGGTGAAAAAATCTGAAGGATCGGTATCTTCTCTTTTCTTGCTGTTTCAGCACCTCCAGCTTCCAGTTTTTTCCTGTAACTCTTCCAGTATTTGGATTCCGGCATTACTATCTTGATAACTACAACACCTGCGAGAGCAACTGCCCCTGCAACCATGAGGGCATATCTCCACCCGATTGCCGGGCCAAACGCCGTGATCATGTAACCGCCTGTAAATGCCCCTGCGATCGAACCCATGATAAACACTCCCTGAAGGACTCCGCCTCCTGTTGCTCTCCACTTAGGAGACCACACTTCGGTGAGCTGGGCAAAACCGATTCCCCATTCTCCACCAATGCCGAGGCCCTCTATTGCTCTCAGAAGATAAAGTTGCCATATTGCATTGACTGTTCCTGTCAACAGAGTTGCAAATCCAAAAACAGCTATCGACAGCATCAGTCCTATTTTTCTCCCATGCCTGTCTGCTATCCAGCCAAATATTATTCCGCCAAATGCGGAAAATACCAGGCTTATCGTCAGGGCAATCGCAATTACCGCTATGCTTGTCCCAAAGTGTATGGATAGTGGGAAAAACAAATAGCTTATTATAACAAGATCATAACCGTCGCTGAAATGGCCGAATAAAATACCCGCCAGCGTCCCGATCTTTTCGTTTTTCGAATAGCTTATGTCTTCAGACATCTGATATCCATCTCTACTTGAAGTGTTACTAATTGTATACATAAAATTGTTTCTATTTAAGTACAGCGTAAATTGTCTCCAAATATCGCGTGTCGTCAGAACACGGTTCAAGATACGAAATACTTACTGTAAATATAATGTGAGCAACTAAAACGATCTGATTTTCTGGCATTTTTTGATAAAAAGATCAATATGGAATCCAAATTCACGAGCTAGGTGTTTTGCAGACTGCCTCTAGGATCATCATTAAGGATCCGGAAGTCGGTCCTAAGTTGAAATTCTTCATTTCTTGCTATCTTTACTGGTGTTGTTTCAATCCTGGATATCCGGTTCGTGCACATCTAATAATAGATTTAGTAAAATTGAAAATCTGGCAGCACCAATAATGGACATTCGTTATTAAGCGGGGAGGGTGTCTTAGATCATGCTAATAGACGCGATTTCCTGGGGGTTCCTCAAAAATCTTATTTATGTCTACCGTACTCCTTCTTGCATATGTATATACCTGATGTTATTCCGGAAGAAGATAGAAAAGTGATTCTGGAGAAATACAGAATCAACAATAAAAGCACCTCAAAGTTTGGTAAAAAACCTGCCCTCTTGATAATTGATATGACAAGAGGCTTCGTAAGCGATGAATTTCCCACCGGTTTCAGTAAAACCGGTGTTCCATGTGCGAAAAACATTAAATTGCTGCTGAACCAATGCAGAAAACTCGGAGTCCCGGTCGTTTACACAAAGGATATAACTGCACCCGACGAAGTATATGAAATTCACAGGGGCAGCTGGAACAATAAGTCTTCACCGCTTTCCAGAGAAAAGAGGACTGAACATAATACGATATACGGGGAACTCGAACCTGCGGAATCGGAAATAGTTCTAGAGAAATCAAAGCCAAGTGCCTTCTTCGGGACACCCCTTATCTCCATACTGAACTATCTCTCCGTAGATACGGTCATAATCACCGGAATGGTAACATCCGGTTGCATAAGAGCAACAGTTATTGACGCTTTTTCCTACAACTATAATGTAATTGTACCCGAGGAATGTGTTGCCGATAGATCTCAGATATCGCACAAGGTCACTTTGTTTGATCTTGATACAAAATATGCGGGCATAATGAAGCTGGACGAGGTGTTTCCTTTGCTTGTGCAAGCCGTGGAATCAAACAGAAAACTGAATGGCAGTTAGGGCGGCTTCATATCTCCGTTCTTATCACGTTACCCTTAATTGAGAAATATCACGATGCTGAACTCCATTGTATACAGATAACAATAAAGGCAAAAAGAATAAGAATTGCGTTATCTATAACGGTATCTAGAATCCATGCTCCGATTCTATCTCCATTCAGGTTTACTCAAGAGACGGGAAAATTTGAGGGAATCCTACTGTGATGAGGGAAAATCTTCAGGAGAGGCCTGAATTGGAGCTATTTCGGAAAGATCAGAAAAATTTGACTGTGAGGATAGAAAAAATACCGTTAAATCTGCTTCGAGTAATCTTCTTGATGCGAATTGATGAGTGTTCAAAGAGGTAGAAAGCATAATGTCCGCAATAGAACAATTGAAAAAAGTGATTCCACCAGTTTTGCCGGAAACCACAGCATTGATAATAATAGATATGCAGAATGACTTCGTGAAACCTGAGGGGTACGTCGGTTCAAAAGGGCACGATCTTGCTTCCGTGATTGACACAATCCCCGAGAACTTGAAACTTCTGCGTTTCTGCAGGGAAAAAAAGATCACCGTAATTTTTACGCAAACTGTCCATCACACATATACTGATTCAAAAAACTGGCTTGGCAGGTCTGGCGAGAAAAAAAACGACGCTGGTATTTGCAGACCCCGTACGTGGGGTTCAGAAATTATAGATGAGCTTAAGCCACTGAATGGGGAAATTGTGGTGGAGAAACACCGTTATGACGCAATGCTTGACACAGATCTGGATCTGATACTCAGGTCAAAGAACATAGCAACAGTTCTCATCACAGGAACACAGACGAATCTGTGTGTCGACAGCACTGCCAGGCACATTTTCATGATGGATTATAAAACTATTCTTGTCAGGGATTGTATTTCTACCACTGATGCAGATCTTCATGAGCCAATGCTCAGGAATTTCCACCTGAATTTTGGATACGTAGTAAGTCTGGAAAAAATAATTGAAATCCTCTCAACGGCTGAAAAATAATTTATCCGGTGGAGGTACACCGGAATTCGCTTTCAAATCTATTTGGAGAGAATGTCCACTTTCTGCCTCTTCTTTTCCAGTTCCTCACCGATCTTGAACTGCTCTCTCCTCAGGATCATGTCGGAGTATCTCTGAAATTCCGGAGTCCATTTCTCCAGGTTGTACCCATGCCATGGCTGTTTCAGCGAAAGCGGTGGAAGACCAAGCTCGTTCCATATATTCACGGCATTCTCCATGAATTCCTTCTTTGGAAGCGATGTAGGCGGGTAATCAGTTTTTCTCGTTGCGTCAATGAGGAGTGCAGAACTCTCCCTGTGCCCCTTGGGATCATCATCTTCTCCGGGTGAAGCTGCTGACGGGTCAAGATGGGCAGCCTTTCCTCTTATGATCTGTGTGTCTCTGTGAGGCTGCATCCTGAAACTCATAGCCCAGTTGACCGAGTCCGGATCAAACGGATCTATGTCCTCATCCACTGCGATCAGTATTTTCCCAATATCCGAAGCATAGCCAGATGCACATACAAGTGCCCTCATGGAATCTGTCGGACTGTGTTTCTTTAGCTGGATTACGCAGTACTGCCAGCTTCCGCTGGATTCATGAAACGCTACCTTCTTAATTCCCGGAATCCCGCAGTCATTTTTAAGGAATTTCACGAAGGCACTGCCATACGCAACCTGTCTCAGCTTGCTGCTCTCGCTTGGCGGCATCTGGCTTATGATCGTCTGGAATATTGGTTTGTCTTTTCTATGCGTGACTGCAGTAACCTCCATAACCGGGCACCATTGACTTTCCACATCCGCGGCAACATATCCGGTATACTCGCCGAATGGCGTCTGCTGCTCGAAGTTCTCGACAGAGACCTTTCCTTCTATTATGTACTCTGCCGTGGCCGGAACGTACAGATCCACGGTTTTGCATTTTACCACATCAATAGGTTTTCCTGCTATTCCCCCGGCCACAGCAAACTCATCCATTCCGTATGGGACCTTGGCAGCCGCGGTGTACTGTACATATGGCGGCCCACCGATGACTATTGCAGCATCCATGGTTTTACTCTTTTCTGCGGTCTTCTTAAGATGGGTGAATCCATGGCTTCCCCGGTGAATTTCCCAGAGTATCTTTCTGGGTCCGAATATTTGCCCGGAATATGTACCAGCATTCTGTATTCCGGTTTCCGGGTCTCTGGTAACAAAAGCCGTTGTCGTCCTCACCTGGCAGCTGTATCCCGGTATCTCAACCGGGAGTGGAATGTCGCTCAATCCTCCCAGGTCAAGTCTTTTTCCAGTTATGACGACTTCCTGACACTTCCCGGATTCAACTATTCTTGGCGGAATAGGATGCTCTATTCCGTATGTGAAACGATCCGGAACCTCTTCAGGTTTACATCCCATTCCGGTGGCATAGATTTCCATGGAACTTGATAATACTCCCGTGCAAACCCTGGCATCATATTTTTTGCCAGTAGAGTCATAGACATCAGTGAAAAGAAAACCGGTTCTCTTATTTTCCGGAATTCCCCTGAACTGTAGTCTTACGAGGGGCATTAACTCCGTTTCAAGCTTCGTTGCGCGATTCACCGTCGTCAAAAGATTCCTGTTCTCCAGTTCTGCCAGATATTCCCGCAGATCATTGAACACCATGATACGACATATCCAACTTAGATAAAGTTTATTTGATAGAATTTTTAGACAAATCGTGAAACGCTTTAAAATGAAGATTTAACAGACAATCCAAATTATTTGAAGAATTCACGGTATTGATAAAATGACAAAATCAGGAATCTTGCAAAAATACAATACCAGAAATACGAAACTCATTATTTCCGGAATATTTCTTCGTACTTTTTCCTGACAGAAGAATCTGTTTCCGGATCAGCTTTCACCACTTCAGGGAAGGTATTTTTCAATATTTTGTCGAACGGCTTTACAGCATAGATAACTGCCCTCGAGCTTGTGTATTCAAGCAGATCCTTGTCATCCTCGTGTCTGGAAATTGGGTCAAGTGGAGTACCCATGGTGTTCCGTATGATGTCAATTCCCGTAGCCGGGTCATTTCTGCTGCACATTGCCCATACCACTTCGCTCAGATTAGACGGATCTATGTCCTCATCTACAACAACAGTATACCTCCCGGCTACAGCACCCGGCCTGCACTGAGAAGCTATATGCCCTGCCATGACAGCCTGGCCGCCGAAAGTCTGTTTGACCGAGACCGTGGTGAACGCTCTAGAGTAACCCTCTTCATGGCACCATACCCCGTTAATTCCGGAAATCCCTGAACTTTCCAGCGCATTCCAGATAAGTGACGCCCTGATCGGGCACCTGAAGTAGGAATAGTCATAAGGTGGTTTACCAGCACAAGTCCCCAAGAGAATTGGGTCATTCCGGTAATAAACGGCCTCAACCTTTATGACTGGGTTTCTCATTTTTCCACCGGCATAGTATCCCATGAACTCTCCAAGAGGCCCCTCATCGTCCATTTCCCCGTCTATGTAACCCTCAATGACAATTTCACTGTCCGCAGGCAGGGGCAGCCCGGTGACATTCCCTTTGTAGACTTCCATTGGTTCATCCCTGACGGCTCCAAGGAAGTTGTATTCGGAGACACCCTCCGGGACTTCATTCGCGGAAAAGAGATTCAATGCGGGGTTGTGGCCGACTGAAATAGCTATGGGACATTTCTGGCCGCGTTTGAGATATTTTTGAACGTGCGTTCTTCCATGTCTGGACGCTTCCATCAAAATCACAAGCCTGTCTTTTCCTTTCATCATTATTCTGTAGGTTCCAACATTAACCCATCCGGTGTCAGGGTCTCGTGTTATGACAGCATCCATGGTTCCGATATATCTGCCTCCATCTTCCTTGAACCATTTCGGAACAGGAAACTTCGTCAGGTCCACGTTATCTCCTTTCTGCACATTGGTCATGAAGTCAGCAGATGAAACAAAAACCGGCTCGAATTTCAACTGATTGCTAACGGCATTTTTGAGTCTGTCTTTTATGAAAGCGGTGAGTTTCATGTTGTCAAATCGCCCTTCAAGACCAAGTGCATGTGCCACACGGGTAGCATCAAGAAGGGAACCGGTCAGGACCCTGAATCCCTTGGGGTAACCTTTCACATTGTCGAAGAGAAGTGTATACTTATTGGCCTTGGAATTCGCATCAGTAATGGCGCCTATTTCCAAGTCCCAGCTGGAGCCGTCAACAGTTCTCAAGAGGCCGTCTGAAGCTACTTTTTCTATATAATGTCTAAAGCTCTGATTTATTTGCAATTCTACACCTGCGGAAAGTTGCATAATTTATCTGGATAAAGTTTTTTGCACTTAATTGTATACATCTAATAAAGCACTTCTTAAACTTATCCATTCAGAAGCGATAAAACCAACACGTACAGCATCATTTCACAATAAGAAAGTTCTGAATTTTGGTTAATTGAATTCCCGGCAATTCTGGAGCCACTTTCCAGTTAATATGCCAAAGTGTACAGTTAAGAGAAAGACTAAATAGGAGGTTGTTTCTCTCTAATAATGGGTTCGTACTACCGAGACTTGCAGGACTACCTGAAGACGCTTGATGACCATGGTAAACTTTTTACGATAGATTCTCCGGTAAAAAAGGAAACAGATATCACTACTCTGGCTAGGCTCCAATACAGGGGGTTACCTGAAAATCAACGCAGGGGATTTCTTTTTACGAATGTGCATGACGCAAAATCCAGAAAATTCAATATCGATGTTGCGACCGGAATTTACGCTTCATCGACTGAACTTTACGCTCTCGGTCTGCAGTGTGATCCAACACGACAGGCAATAGCAAAGAAATGGGAAAACGCACAGCTTCACCCTGTTGAAACCGAGGAAGTGAATTCCGGTGCAGTTCAGCAGATTGTAGTTACCGGAGGAGACCTTCTGAAGGATGGAAATGGCATAGAATCACTTCCCATACCTGTAGAACTTCCGGGCTTCAGTGGGCAGATAAGAACCACAACCCAGATTGTAACCAGGGATCCCGAAACAGGGATTAGAAATCTGGGTAATTACTCCGCGCATGTGTTTGGAAAAACTAAACTTCTTTGGGAAATAAACAGGGGGAATCAAGGGATAATTCACTGGAACAAGTGGAAAAAACTTGGAAAACCCATGCCAGCAGCAGTCATCGTGGGCGGTCCACCTTCATATTTTTTTGTTGCTGCCGCAAAGATACCTTACGGGGTGGACGAATTCACGATAGCTGGAGGTTTTTCAGGTGATCCTGTACAGATGGTTAAATGCAAGACCATTGACATGGAAGTCCCTGCCAATGCCGACATAGTTATCGAGGGACTGATCTCAACCGAATACATGGAGCCGGGAAACGCATTCGGGGAATATACGGGATACATGGCAACTGATGTATGGTTGAGGCCGGTATTCGACGTCACAGCGGTGACAATGAGAAAGAACCCCGTATTTATACATATAATGAGCCAGTTTCCTCCCAGTGAGAGCAGCAAAGTGAGACAGGTATCCTCAGAGAATGTATATTATAAATTCTTAAAATTTGATGCAAAGGTGCCTGGAATAATAGATATTGCCTGGCATGAAATGAGCCAGGCTCAGTGGTGCGTTATCAAGATAAAGAAGATGAACAAAGCGCATCCTTGGCAGGTGCTCAATCTTGCTTCGGCCTACGATTCCAGATGGGGAAAATTCTTTATCGTCGTCGATGACGATATAGACATAAGATCACTCGATTCCGTGATATGGGCCATGAGCTGGAGAGTTCAGCCGGCAAGAGATGTAAAGATCGTGACTGGCAAGAGCCCCGGACTTGATCCTTCCGCATACAGTCCAGGTGCCTCACACGAGGAAAAGGAATTCCCCGGCGGTGTAGGAAGTTCGGGAATGCTTATTGACGCCACTATAAAATATCCGTATCCACCAACATCGCTTCCAAAGAAGGAATACATGGAAGCAGCTTTGAATAAATGGAAAGAACTCAATTTACCGCAACTCAGCCTTGTTGAACCATGGTATGGATACGAACTGGGATACTGGCCGGAAGAATTTGCAAAAGACGCAATGGAAATTGTTAATGGAAATCATTACGATGTTGGTGAGAGACTTTCTAAACTGAGGGAGAAGGTATAAGTCTCTCCAGTGATTCTTAATCCAGGTGAAACATGTCACATGATCTCGGAACGAAAATACCTAGGAAAATCCTGAAGGTTCTGGGAGAAAAAAATTCTGACCGGAAGAACTCGGTTATTTTTCTTCTCAGTCAGAATGATTCCGGCTATCCGCATGTAGCGCTTCTATCTCCCTTTCAGGTTCTTTGCCTGGATCAAACTCGCCTCCTTGTGATGATCAATTCATTTTCCGGAACCAACCAGAACATTAGCATGAATGGAAAAGGTACGCTAATTATCCAGAGTCTACCCGGCGTTGAATATGTCAAATGCAGGTTTGAAAGATACGTTGCAGTTAACTCACACATAGAAATAGAATCAGAAACACTTTTCCTGGCAGAGACAGTATCTGTCCTGGAGGATTTTTCCGAGAAGGCTCCCCTCATATCGGAGTTACTCTTCAAAGCAGAAAGCGTCGAAGAAAAGTATTCTGGAAATTTTTTAAGAATGCTGAGGTTTGCCAGAGAAGAAAAATTATTTTAGGATTCTAATCAGTCAGTTTCTCTTTTCCCCACTCTCTCAGCAGATCAGTTTTCACGCCGACCATGTTCAGAACCCTGCCTACGGTAAGGTCCGCCAATTCAACCATGTCCTTTGACTCAAAATACAGCGGAGGAAGGGGGGGCATTATTATTCCCCCAGCTTCAGTCACCTGTACCATGTTCCTGAGGTGGATGAGGTTTAGGGGAGTCTCCCGCGTGAGGAGGATGAGTGGTCTTCTCTCTTTCAGCGCCACCATTGCTGCCCTGGTCACAAGGTTTTGCTCAAAACCTGTGGCAATACTTGAGAGCGTTTTCATGGAGCAGGGTGCAACTATCATGCCATCTGTAATGAAGGATCCGCTTGCTATCGGTGCCTCAAAATCATATTCGCTATATGCGTAAGTTGCCAGTTTCTCAATTTCTCCGCGTTCCTTACGCATCTCGAGCCTGAGTGTTGCCTCGGCAGCACCACTTATCACTGCGTGTGTTTCAATGTTCTCGATTTTTGAACACGCCTGGAGCAGTCTTGCGCCATATATTGCACCGGTTGATCCAGTTATGCAAACAACGATTCTTCTCTTCATGAATCCACGCTATTCCTGTTAACAGTCATTTAACTGTATTCTCCTTTTAATGATTGTTATGTTTCAAGTCAGTCGCCAATAAAATTGGAATTAAACGAGACGCCGGGTGGCAGGCATCACGAATATCCATCAAACAATGGCGAGGGGCCTGATCGGCGATCCAGTAGCACCCTTGAACTTAAGGGGGAAGGCCAGGAAGAGGAACTCATGGACGTTATTCTTCGACAGTTCCTCAAGGTTGATATTTTCGATTATGTATATGCCTGCCCTTGCCAGGAGGTACAGATGGCCCGGCAGGAGAGAATAAGTTTCCGGATCCCTGACATGCGGAACATCCCATGCAAGATTGTCAGATCCAACAGCGAAGCATTTGCCCACCAGGTGCTGGCTGACTTCTTTTGAAACTCCCGCTGCTTTTTCATACTTTTCAGGGTCATTCCAGTGCTTCCCATAGCCCGTTCTGACCAGCACAACATCTTCTTTTCCAAACTCTATGCCCTCAGATGCCACTGTAGACTGGAATTCTTCAAGGGTTATCTCGTGATCCGGAGGGAGGGGATCGCCAAATTTCTTTGCCACATCAACCAGGACACCCCTCCTGATCACAAATGGCAGATTGTGAGCAGCGAGTTTATTGAATCCCCAAGGGGTTTCTACTTCAGGTGTAACCTTGGTGCCATCATGGAACTTCAGATCAGATGCCTGATGGCACAGTGCATCCATATGAGTCCCGGACTGATCGCTCATTATTATAAGTCCTGAGGCACTGGTTCTGGGGCCATTCGTTTCCGGAAGGTAATAACTCTCGTGATGCCTGTAAAGAAAGTATTCCAAGCCGGGTTTGACCGGATCAAAAGCAGGCATACCGGGATACCTTACATGCTCCAAATCATACACATTCACTCCCGAGTTGAACAGCTTCAGGAGTTTATCCACTTTTTCAGACATTTTAATCTCCTCGTCCTATTTTTTCAATTCTTTATTGACAGTAAGCTGCGGTCTCGACTTTATTTCTATTGCAGTATAGTCCGTATCCTTATTGGCAACGACGGTGTGTGAAACTCCGCGCGGGATCAGGATCATCTCCCCCTCCTTAAGGTTATATTCGCCTGTTTCAGTACTCCACTTTGCCTCTCCTTTTATACAGATTATAACTTCATCGTAGTCCATGTTCCTGTGCCAGAAAGGCATCGGTTCTCTCCTTTTCGAAAGCTCTATGCTTGTTCCGTCTCCGGCAAGAAGCATTAGTGGCGGAGACTCGCTGGACAGCATATTGGGAGGAGTCATGTCCTTGAATCTTAGGAGTTCCGAGCCGAATTCAAGAGCTAATTTTTTAGGTTTTTCCGATCTTGAGAAAACAACATTGATGCCTTTTGATGTGATCTTTTCAATTATATCCCCAGACATAGGTATTCTGCATTAGGATCGACACCTCCCTAATAAACTTTTGATTATTTGGATTCAAAAGGTAAAAAATTAAATCAAGTTAATAAACTCATGCAAAAAGTTATACATTTTCATAACTTACAGTTGCCTATGAATTATCTAGATGTACATTCCCATTTTCTTTCAAGGGATTCGGTATCCGAAATGAATGGGACCATTAAAGAAATACCTGGTTCCAAACTTTTCAGCATAGAGGCGTATGGAAAAAAGATCATGCCAATGCCGCTAGGGTTCTTTGACGTGGAAGCAAGACTCAGGGAGATGGGTGCCATTGGGATAGATTCTCAGGTAATCTCACCGACTCACCACCTGTTCCTCTATGATGAAAAAGCAGAAACAGCTTCGCGTTCCGCATCGATCCAGAACAATGGCATAGCAGAGGCTTGCAAGAAAGCTGGCTCTTCATTTCTGGGCAACGGTACCCTTCCTCTTCAGGATCGCAAAATGGCGCTGAGTGAACTTGAAAGAATACATTCCAAGATGGAAATGAACGGCATAGAGATTGGAACCAACATAGCCGGAAAAAATCTTGACGATGACAGTCTGCATCCAGTCTACGAAAAGGCGCAGGAACTGGAAATGCCGATCTTTGTACATCCAAACGATTTCCTGGGTGGAGAAAGGCTAAGTAAATTCTACATGGGAATTGTTGTAGGAACAGTAGCAGAGACAACGGTTGCTATTACCAGTCTCCTTCTTGGAGGGGTATTGAAGAAATTTCCAAGACTGAAATTTATATTCTGCCACGGCGGAGGCGCGATGCCATTTCAAATCGGAAGGATAAAACATGCTACGGAGGTTCGGGAGGAAGTCAGGGGCCGGGAACCGTTCAATGATGAAAACCTGAAGCAGATATTCTTCGACACTGTTCTTTTCGACGGAAACTCCATGGAATTCATGATCAAGCAGTGGGGTGAATCCAACGTGGTTCTCGGAACAGATTATCCGTTTAACATGGGCAACTGGACATCTCACAGGGATGTGGAAATGCTGGACGACCTAAGTCAGAAAACAAAGGAAATGATATTGAAGGGGAACGCTAAAAAACTTTATAAAATATAGGACTGCAAAAGTCCTGTCTATTTATGGCCGCCAAGATATTTCTTTTGCGCTTCCTGCACTGCATCAACAATCTGCTGATACCCTGTGCACATACAGTAGTTTCCGTGCAGCTTTTCCCTGATCTCATCTCTTGAGAGTTCGGCATTGTTCCGAATTATGTAATGTGTCATCATCAGGAATCCTGAGGTACAGTATCCGCACTGCATGGCGAAATTATTTCTGAAAGCTTCCTGTTCTATGCTGGGTTTTTCACCTTCTTCCAGTCCTTCAACAGTCTTAACCGACTGCCCGTCCACCTGAATAGCAAGGATCTGGCATGATTTCACAGGTTCTCCGTCAAGCAGAACAGTACAAGCTCCGCAATGACCAGTATCACACCCGATGTGAGTTCCTTTTAGCTTAAGATTATCCCTGATAAAATGAACCAGCAGTGTTCTTGGCTCAATATCATCCATGTATTTCGTTCCGTTAATAGTCAATGTTACATTCACCAATCTCATTCACCTCCAGTCAACAAAAGCTCCGAAAGCTTTTTCTCCATCATTCTAAGTGTTACGTATGCCCTGTATTCACTGCTTCCATGGGTATCATCAATGGGAGACAGCAATTCTCCAGCCTTTGACACTGATTCCATTATGACCTCACGATCTGGTTTCACTCCCTTGAGGTCTTTTTCAATCTGCCTGAATCTGAGGGGTATCCCGTCCTGCGCTCCCACCGCAACTCTCAGTTCGTCGACGGATCCATCCTTGGCCAGTTTGCACAGTGCAGCTATGGAGGCAACAGCGAAATCAGCACTTCTCCTGGCATATTTCTCAACCCGGTAGTTGCTTCTGTTTGAGGTTATTATGATCTCAGTAAGAATTTCTCCGGGCTCTATCGATGTTTCGAAAGCACCGAGGATGAAGTCCTCAATCTTCAATTTTCTTTCTCCACTCTTGGACTGCAGTCTCAATTCAGCATTCAGAATGAAAAGGGTGGGAAGATAATCTGCCGAAGGGTCAGCTTCACAGATGCTTCCGCCTATGGTTCCTCTATTCCGGATCTGGATATCTGCTATGTGTTCAGCGGTTGCAGAAAGAATCGGTATTTTTTCCATGATGATCTTGTTTTCCACAATTTCTTTGTGTCTTACCATTGCACCGATTCGCACGCTATCGCCCTCAACTGAAATCTTCGTAAGCTCAGGTATTCTCCCGATATCCACAAGTATTTCCGGAGAGGCTATTCTTAACTTGAGCATGGGCATGAGACTCTGACCGCCAGCAATTATTCGGGCTTCACTAAAACGATCCATATAATCTATTGCGTCCTGGACCGATTTTGCTCTGTAGTATTCGAAATTTCTTGGGTACATCTATGCCACGCCTCCTGAATTCCTGTATTGGGGGCTCTTCCTGACCATCTTCCAAATTCTTTCAGGCGTGATCGGCAGTTCTGTTATTTTTACATTAAAGGGTTCCAGAGCGTTCTCAACGGCACTTGCTATTGCAGCAAGGGAGGTTATAGCCCCGCCTTCTCCAACAGCTTTGGTTCCGAATACGGTATTCGGAGCAGGTGATTCCGTGGTATCGAGTCTTATATCGGGTGCTTCCATTGCTGTTGGCTTGAGATAGTCCCCAAAAGTTATGGATAGGTTTGTTCCCTGTTCATCAAATTTGAACTCTTCCAGCAGTGCACCACCAATTCCGCTTACAGTTGATCCTATCGCAAGACCTTCCACGATCCCCGGGTTAATCACTTTTCCTGCATCGTGTACTATGGCATAGTCAATGATCTTCGGAGACCAGTTCTCTGAGGAAATCTCTACCATAACAACATGAACGGAATTGGAATGCGTCAGCTGAACGTTGAAGTCTGATCTTACAAAAGGTTTGGCAGTTTTGTTCACATATGAGGCAATTACTTTCAGGCCGGGTTCTTCTTCATCAGGAAAAGACAGTAACCTGCCGTACGCTATCTTTGCAACTTCCTGCAATGAAAGAACCGGCTTATCCTCCTGTCCTATTTTTATTACATTACCGTTCGACAGGGAGAGGGTGTTTACATCTTCATGCAATAGTGAAGCAGATATCCTGATCACTTTTTCCCTTAGGCGGTTGGCAGCAGTCAGGACAGCACCAAGATACACGTCATTGAAGGCATTCGAGTATGTTCCTGCATAGGTCAGGTGACCCTGTGTGCTATCAAACCAGGAATCCACCGACACCTCACTGGAATCAATATCAAAAACGTCACCGACTACCTGTGATATAGTTGTAACGTGGCCCGTGCCTATCTCAGGGCCGTTCATGTTGACCTTTATCTTTCCATCCTGGGAGATTTCGACAGTTGACATCTGCCCAGAACCGTTATAATCAGGTTCTGAAGCTTTTGAAAGGAAATAATATCCAAGATTTGAAGTTCCCGGCTCAATTCCGCAGGCTATGCCTATGCCGCGGAATTTTCCTTTCTCAACTTGATGTTCCTTCTCTTTCAGTCTTTCATAGAATTTTGAAAATTCAATTGCCTTCTTGAATGTGGCAGGGTAGTTTCCACTTTCGTAAACTTCTCCGGATGCAGTTGTATATGGCATTTTTTCCGCAGGAATGAAGTTAATTTCCCGGATTTTGAGGCGATCAATGTTAAGTTTCTTTGCTGCAATGTCAATAATTCTCTCAAGGGAAAACGCCATGAATGGTTTTCCAACCCCACGATCCTGGACTATTGGAGGATCATTCGTCGCAATGCTGTGGTATTCGAAGGAAAGATTCCTTATCTCATAAACACCGCTCATGTTTGCGAATTTAATCAGTGAATAAAGGGCCGCCACGTACGGCCAGTTCCCGTCAGCTTCCCAGTCGGTCAGTTTCATTCCAAGGATCTTTCCATCCTTTCTGAGTGCAAGCTCTGTATCCATGTAGCCCCTCGGTCTGTGAAACGCGTAAAGACTTTCCATTCTAGTCTGTACCCATTTAACAGGTTTTCCACATCCCTTGCTCAACACCGCCATTATGGCAACATATTGCCACACCGCAAGTTTATAACCGAATCCTCCGCCAACAGGGGGTACTATCAGCCTAATTCTTGAAGCAGGTATTCCAGTGGTTCTCTCAACGGACGTAACGGTTCTTCCCGGTTGCTGATCGCTGGCATAGACAAGCAGTTCATCTCTGGTCTGATCATAGAAAGCATTGACAACAAACGTTTCGAGAGGAGTGGAGGCATACCGGTGAATCTTCATTCTCTCTTTAACAACAACATCCGCTTCTTTGAAGGCTTTGTTCACATTTCCAAAATCAAAATGGTCGGTAACGATTTCATTGGACTTTAGTTCAGGATATATTAACTGAGCATCTTTTTTCAGTGCCTCTTCAATTGATGCAACCACGGGCAATGGTTCGTATTCGACTTCTATGAGTTCCACGGCGTCCTGTGCGATGTACTTGGTCTTTGCCACGACGGCAGCGACAGGTTCCCCCATATACCTGACTTTCTCATTCGCCATTATATAGTGTGACATGGGCGATTTGGTGGCTGCCCTTGAAGTCATAGGTTTCGTTATTCTGGCAGCATCAGCACCGGTCAAAACGTAAACAACCCCGGGTAGTTCCAGAGCCTTGGAAACATCAATTTTACGGATGAGAGCATGGGCATACGGACTGGAAAGAATAGCTGCATAATGTTGGTCCGCAAGCTCTATATCGTCGGCATAACCTCCTTTGCCCCTAACAATTCTGATATCTTCAACTCTCTTGACAGGTTTTCCAACATTTCTGGAACCGGTCTTCGTCTTATGGAGTGGCTCCTGCTCTAATTGCAATTTATGTACCCCCATATTATCGCTGCTGAGTATATTGCAAAAACTTAAATACTTTTCCAAAGAAAATGAACAAAAAATAGGTCACATAGAGATCATTTTTAATTTGTCCTGTTTCCCATTTATCCCGTATTTATCAGGTTGTCTGTGTACCCTCAAGTATAGGTTAACGATGAGATTCAATGTATACATTCCTCAAATTTGGGTGCCGAAATGCTGGAATGAGGGTAAAAACAAAAAAAGCATTCCTATATTGCTTAATGGCCGGGAGATTAAGGGGATTTCTGCGATCTGTGAATGCTTAGGCTACTCATCATCCGGGAATAGTTCAGGAAGTATGTTTTCCTCTGCGAATTTTAGGATGTTGATTCTGTGTTGTTCCATTGCAACTCTGGCCTTTCTCGAATCACGAGCAAGAATTGCCTCGACAATCTCTGTATGTTCTGCAAACTCCTCATTCCTCCTTTCATAACTGTTTAAAGTGGCTGCGCGTACAATTTTCAATTTCAACACCACTTCATTTAGGAATTTGACATTGTACCGGTTATCACTTCCCTGCGCTATCAGGAGATGAAGGTTTCCATTCTGAGTCGAAAGAGTATAGGGATCAACATTCTCAGAAAAAGTAAGTTTCTTGATCTTTTTCATCTGGGACGTTAAAGCTTTTGCAGTCTCTGGAGTCAGTAATCTTGCACAGTCCCATGCTGCCATTCCTTCCAGGTTTTTTCTGACACTGTAAAGCTCCTGTACTTCTTTCCTCGAAATGTAGCACACGGAGTATTTCCTACCCTCCTTGACCAGTATTCCATCTCTTTCCAGGGCAGCCATTGCTTCCCTTACAGGAGTTCTGCTCATTGAGAGAAGTTTTGTTAATTGAATCTGAGGTATTGGTTGGCCTAGCTTCAAGGTTCCAACCATTATGACGTCAATAATGGCATCATATGCTATTTTTGGTAGGCTTAGTTTTTCCATCGGTTTGGATTGTTAAAGTATATATTAATATTAAGCTATAGATAAATCAATCTATGGGTTTTATCCCCAGTTAATGCGAAATGCCTTCATTTCTACAGCTGGATGAAATAATAATTGTATCCAGAGATACATAAATATCCAAGGCCAGTGAACAATTTATTCAATTGAATTAAGGAAAGCTGAAATATTATGGATGCTCATGACAACAAAGTCGAGAGCGAATTTTACTTAGCAGATGTTAAAAAAGGAATAGGAAATCAGGAAAGAGTTAATGATCGTCGATATCTCAAATTTCAATTGTTGTATACAAAAGTAATAAGAATGGTAATACATATAAAATGAAAATGCAAGACTGGAATGGCATAAAGCAGAAATTGGCCACAGCGAACAGAATACTTGTGAACGAGGAACTGACAGAACTCGGGAGGGGACACGTCGCTTATCATATCGGCGAAAACAGAATATTGATTCCGGGGCATCTGCACGATTACCAGAGATCCATTGCTGACTGCACAGCTTCAGATATAGTCACAATAGATTACGAAGGAAACGTGGTTGAGGGCAGTTATCCTGAATCCATGCATGAATTTTACTTCTATTCAGAAGTTTTCAAGGTACGTGCTGACGTAAAGGCTGCTCTGCATATGCATGCTTTCTACACGAACCTGCTTGCCATGGCAAACCAGAAAATAGCACTAATTTCGAGAGATTCGTTCGGGTTTACAGACGGTGTTCCCATATACTCCGGGCTTCCACTATTCGTAAATACGCCTCAGATGGGAAAACAGATGGCAGACTTACTAGGGAAGAAGAAGGCCATAGTGCACAGGGGCCATGGAGTTTTCATTGTAGGAGGGAGCATAGAGGAGGTTGTCACAACGGGGGCGGCACTTGAACGTGCTTCACGAAAACAGTATTTCGCTTCCTGCGTAGGGCAGCTCCTTCAGTACGATCCAGATGACATAAAGAAGCATCATTCTCTAGAACTTGAAAACGAATTGATGGAGGCAGACTGGGGATACTTTGTCACAAGACTGGAGAAAAGGGGAGTACGAGTATAACTGATACAAAGTTTTTCCCAGCATTTGAACCAATCAAATCCCATGGGGGGAGTATAGAAATTCATCTGAGCTATACGACCCAGCGGAATGGTTTTAGAGGGGAGGTCTCCTCAGAATTGCATTCCCGGTGCAAGGCAAAATTGCTCCATAAATTGTATACATAGGAACTATAATATTTACTGGTACTGTAAATTGTCTACAAAAAAAGACGTTATAAGTTTTCTTTCTTAATGCTGGAAAACAAGGGTTCAACAAATAAAATACAGAGGGGGAAATAACACAAATTTGTATGAATCTTAGATGTGAAAGTTTTAATATTTAATAATTATGGAAAGCAAGGTGCTTTATTGATTTCAAATTCAGGTAATGAAACATTAAGGGAAATACTCAGGAGATATCCCACAGGGGTAACTGTTGTAACCTCAATTCAAAAAGATGGAAGCTTCTGTGGGGGAACCATGAATTCATTCACTTCCGTATCACTGGACCCTCCCCTCCTGGCATTGTTTATAATAAAGGGGAGTAGAACTGCTAGGGCTATCGAAGAATCTGGAAAGTTTATTGTTAACATATTAAAGGGAACACAGGAGTGCACCGCAAAGGATTTTGCAACAGATGGCAATGCGGACAAGTTTGCAGGCCACAGTTATTCCCTGAGCAAATCCGGGATTCCGGTACTGAACGACTCTCTCGGGCACATTGAATGTACCCTCTACAAAAGAGAAGAAATCGCAGATCATATAATGGTGGTAGGTCGAGTGGCAAATTGTAATGTCATCAGCGACGAGCCAGCCATGGTATTCTATAAACGGAAATTCATGAGCGCGATTCAGTGAGTCCGATCAGATCAAGGTGGTCAACATTAGGTTGAAAATATATGGAACCCAGAAAACCGTCCAATTTGAACCCGAAATAGTTGTAATTGCTGGATTTACTGGAAAAGACAGAAAAACTACTGAGGCGCACATCAAGGAACTGTCTGAGGAGGGTGTACCAGTGCCGGAAACGATACCATCTTTTTACAGAATCCAGAACGATCTTGTGACGCACGAAGATTCTATCCGGGTAATGTCCAGGGAATCATCAGGCGAAGTTGAACCTGTTCTCTTTGTTATCTCCGGGAAATGGTATATTGGGATTGGAAGTGATCACACTGCCAGGGATCTCGAAAGAACTGGGATTGCTGAAAGCAAAGCCGCATGCAGAAAACCTGTCCATTCTGAGGTTCTAGAGTTCGATTACGTTGAAAAGAACTGGGAAAAATTCATTCTCAGAAGTTCTGTGGCAATTGAGGGAACAGTTAAAAAATATCAGGATGGGCAACTGCTGCAAATTATTCCTGTGAGAAACATTGTGAGCGATCTGGAAAAGAATCTTGGGGTGAAGCTTCACAATTCTGTTGTCTTTCTTGGCACCATTCCAATATTGGAAGGCAAATTCGTGTATGGGAATGCTTACCACATGGAAATGGAAAATCCGGAGGATGGAGTCCAGCTCAGCTTCAAGTATAGCGTAAAGACAATGGAGTGATTAAAAGTGAGGACAGGAGAAGAGTATAAAAGAGCGGTGAAAGGGAAAAGAAATGTATACATTAATGGAGAAAAAATAGGGGATGTAACGAAGCACGAAGCATTCACTGGTATAGTTAATACAGTTGCCTCATTGTACGATTACAGCAGCAAACCTGAGAATAACATGACCTTCAGGACTGAATGGGGGAACACTGGAAACAAAGTGTTCATGATTCCACATTCCAGGGAAGATCTTCTGGATCGCCACAGTGCAATTGCCAGATGGGCTGAAATCACCGTGGGTTTCGTTGGAAGAAGTCCTGACCATGTCGGCTCATTTCTTGCGGGGTTTGCAGCGAATCCTTCAATTTTTTCCAGAGGAGGTAAAGAATTCGCTGATAATGTACTGAATTTTTACAGGAAAGTTATTGACGAGGATCTTTACGTCGCTTACACCATAATCCCTCCACAGGTGGACAGATCAAAATCTGCTCACGAACTCGATGAGAAGTTTGTGCAGGTAGGGGTTGCAGAGGAGGTAGAAGGTGGAATCATAGTTCGTGGTTCTCAAATGCTAGGCACGGCAGCTGCAGTTTCTGATTACATTTTTGTCAGCTGTATACCGCCCCTAAAAGAAGGAGACGAGGATTATGCAATATCTTTTTACGTTCCCCTTTCTGCAAATGGCGTTAAGTTATACTGCAGGACTCCTTACGCACCTGGGAAGCCCAGCATTTTTGATTATCCTCTGTCTACGAGATTCGATGAATCAGACGCTTTCGTTGTTTTCGATGATGTTTTCGTTCCTTGGGAAAATGTATTTGTGTACCGGAATGTGAAACTACTGCAGTCGCAATTCTTCGAAACTCCTGCACATGTGCTCGGCAATAACCAGGCTCAGATCAGGTTAAGCGTTAAGTTGAAGTTTATATCGGGAATTGCTAGAAAGATTGCGACTGCAAATGTAACAGATAAGATACAGGGGGTCATTGAAAAGCTGGGGGAACTTGCCTCCCTCTCTTCCATAGTTGAGGGCATGATTATTGCATCAGAAAATAATGGCGTCCGACGCGACATAAACGTATATGCTCCGAATCCGAGATTCCTCTATGGAGCAATGGGTATGCAATCTGAGATCTATCCAAGAACCATACAGATACTCAGAGAACTTTCCGGAGCCGGTGTTCTTCAAGTGCCATCAAGTTACAGGGAACTCGAATCTAAAGAGATAATGGAAGACTTGAAGAGATACATACGATCCCCCGATCTCCGGACAGAGGAAAGAATCAAGCTCTTCAGGCTTGCGTGGGACGTAATAGGTTCTGAATTCGCAGGAAGGCATCTTCAGTATGAAATGTTCTATGCAGGGGCGCCCTACGTGGCAAAATTATACTCATTCAGAAATTACGACTTTGGTGAAAGCGTTGGACTTGTTGATAACTTCCTTTTGAAATATGACCTTAAGTCCGGGCATTCTTACGAAGAACTGAGGAAATAATATGGCTAAACCACAACTTGAATTTTTTGATATAATTGGCGTGGAATGGACAAGATGTGAAGGCAGCGTTGAAGGTCTTACGGAGAAAATACTCGCGAGGGATTCTGAAGGAGGTGTTGCTACAAGATTGCTTCGCTTTGCACCTGGGACAGATACATCACCTAATGGAGTACTCAAACACGACTTCTGGGAGGAGGTTTACATTCTTGAGGGTTCACTGTATGACACCAGACTTGGTGAGAATTTCTCCAGTGGAATGTACGCCTGCAGGCCTCCGGGCATGCCGCATGGCCCCTGGAAATCCGACACGGGCTGTTTGACCTTCGAAGTCAGGTACTCCTTACAGAAGAAACCATGAACCATATTTCTAAATTAAAATTGCCAAAATCAGATAGATCGCAAAAGTCTGTTCCGATAGATCAAGAAAGAATGTTGAAACTCCGGATCTTGGTGATATAAAATCTCACGGCAATTTAGCAGCCGACAAGGAAAATTATGACCTAACTATCTGTAAACAGGAGGAGAAATAGCTAACAATGTCGGTATAATTGGATTGCTGTGGCGCGTTAAAATAACTTTGTTCTGTTCAATTGAAGAATGGAATTATCGTTAAAATTTGTTATGTTCAGCTCAGGGACTGTGCCTCTGCCCCCCGCTATCGAATTGATTGCCCTATTCGCCATGATCTCCCTGCAATTGAAGTCTTTATATTGTTCCTTCAGAAAATCGGTACTGGAGTTGCTGATGATTACGTACACGCCCCTATCCCACAGTTCCTTCGCAACTTTATGCAACCTGATCTGATCTTCTTCTCTGAATC
>JAJZKX010000070.1 GCA_021850745.1 Thermoplasmata archaeon | reverse complement strand
GGACAATGGAACTCAGATTGAAGTCCGGGAAATACCTGCCAATCTTGTTGATATAGTTTTTCTTATGTGAGTTGCCCAGAAGAATTGAATTTTGGCTTCGTCCCCATGCACCTACCTCATGTCCCGAACCGAATGAAATGGGATTCCCATTCACATCGACGTGAATGACTGAGTTGTGGTAGTAGCATAGTTCTGAGTTTGTCAGGAATATTTCATGAATTTTTTCAAGGCGATCCGGTTCCCAAAGATCATCGTCCTCTAAGAAAGCTATAATTTCATGGTTACATTTATTCATCCCATCAACTATGAATTTTCCCATAGATTTTTGGTTTGAAAACACATTCTTCAAGAGGCCCCCTTCCTGTAAATTGTCTGAGTATTGAAAGTCGAAATTCTTTACCAGGACTATTTCATAGAATTCCCCCGGGAGTGTCTGATTAAGGACTGAGTCAATTGCCTCTTTTAGAAAATCCTGCCTATTGTAAGCTAATACAAGTACGGAGATTTTAAGTGCATCGGCTTGAACTGCACTATTCTTAAAGGGGATCATGCGCTGTTCTCCGATATTGTTATCGCCTGGACCGTTACAGTCCCGTTCCAATTCAGCTCACTGCCTGACAACACGATGTCGTTGTAAACTATTCCCGTATTGAAGGAATAATATTCTGTATAGGTTCCGTTTAATTTTCCGGATTCGCTTGGGATAACCTCTTTGGAGACAAAATCAATTTTTGAGAAGATACTCGTAATATTGAAGAGAAAATGGTTATTCGGGTTTGTGCTGTTTGTGGAGTATTCCAACTTCAAAGTGTAATTTCCCGGAAGAAGCGTCAACCTATGAGATGTAAAAAAGCTCGAATTGTTGCCTACATCGGATGCGGATATACCACCATTGGAATGGGAGGAATTGTTCCCAATGGTGACCAGTTCACTTCCACCCATGGTCAGTACTGCAGGTGTAAAGTAAATAGGAGCACCGGTATAGTTCCTATCAATTGTAAGGATCCCATAGCCTTCTGCATAAATACCGTAATTTCCAGTCTTGAGCGCAGCATTTACCATGTCGAATAACGACGGGCTGCTCCCTGTAGAGGCATAAACCCAGGTGCTGCCATAGGATGCCATATAGAACTGAAATTTATTGACGTTTGACTGAGAGTATCCCGGGGACCAGGGAGTAGAATATGCATTAATGTCAGATGAAAAGACTGGAAATACGTCATTTTGGGTCAATAGGAATGCACCAGGGGGGACATCGTTGCTTATATTCATTGCGAACCGGGACTTCGCATCCGGATGATAGACCCACATATTAGTAACAGAACCCGGGTTCTTAAACAATGAAGGAGGGGAAAATGGCGTGAGGAACACACCACCTAAACCAGCCAATAAAATTATCATTGCAAGTGTG
Organism: Thermoplasmata archaeon; assembly: GCA_021850745.1. The sequence continues at coordinate 6,448 of JAJZKX010000070.1, read as the reverse complement.
ACCGCCACACTGCGCTTGTATAGTCCGCCATATTTATTAAAAGATACAAATTTCATTCCGAATATTTTCGCGCCAACACCAGCTGATGCCACAAAAATGAAGGGTATTATCATCATCGAATACTGGAATCCTGCGGTGTAATAGGCACTGTAAGTTGAGAACATGCCATAAAGAAAATATGGAATTGCAGATACCAATAGTTCCGGAAACAGCAGAGCTACGAATCCGGTAGCAGAAAAGGCCAAGGCCAGGAAAACTACCTTATACAAGCCATTAGCAAAAAGGTATGATATAGCTACATTGGGTTGGGTAAACAGTGCTTTTATCAGGCCCAATGTGGAATCGCTTATGGACCCAGACTGCCCAGAGTAAGGTCCGCTGATGTTTGGCGGAAATCCGGATATAATGGGCTTGAAATAGGCGACAGAATAATAGTATATCCCCGCAACAAAAACTATAAGAAGAAAATATAGGAAATATTTAAGCGATTCCCTGCTAAACAATTTAACCTGCACTTCCCTGAAGCCATATTTTGGGTTGCGGTAAATAAGGAACTCTGAAATCAGGAGAAAGATCACGATGAAAACAAAGCTGGAATGGATCGAAACGATCAAAAACAGAAAGATGGCGTGCTGCAGCTTCTTCTTCTTTAGGAAATAATAAAAGGCGGAGAAAATGAAAAGGGGGAGAAAGACCATCAGGTGAAAATCAAATGATATGGGGCCGCTAACAAGCGGCGATAGCAGGTACGAAATTCCTAAGGAGAAGGGGATTAAATTCAAAAAACGAGGCCCAATATTCTTGTCCTTGTTGACCAGTGCAATCCATTCCTTGCTCATAAGATACAGGGGGATCGTTGCCAAGCCGATGACAAAGCCCTGAATGGCAAGTAAGGTCATTGGTGACTGGTAGAGCAAGTACGGGATGACCATGGGAAAGAGAAGCAGGGAGAAGTGCTCGGAAAGGAGGCTCTCCCCTAAGAGGTTTGTGTAAAACAGCTTTCCGTGCAATGTGGAATTGAGAACCTGCGAATATACCCCAAGGTCATAGGCGGTGGAATTAAGGGAAAGATAACGCATTATTGAAAGGTAAGAGAATAATGAGGAGAAAAATAGCGAAACCACAATGATCAGAAGAAGATACCTGTCGTTCTTTACGACACTTAAATATTCCCTTAAAGATGATATCTTGTTTGGTGATTCCAAAGCCATGAGTGTCAGCATAATGCAATTGGTCTATTTATCTGTTTGAATTCCTGATCGCTTTCCCACTTAAATGAAAGAACTGAAGAGGTTTAGGTTCGATAAAATCAATACAACCCCCAGGGAATTTGTAGGGTACATACTTTAGGATCTATGTGAGAACATATTTCTAAAGAACCATTTTCTGATAACCTGATAAAACTACTTTTATTTACCAGTGCCCCATCGTCATCAGTTGAAATCGCTCACTGTCGTGATACCTGTTCTGAACGAGGTAGGAAACCTTCCAGTTCTAACGGGAGAACTGAAAAAATTCATTGGAGACGGACAAGTTATTTTTGTTGACGACGGAAGCACCGACGGCACTAGGGATGAGATCAAGAAACTTTCGGAAACTGACCAGAGGTTCGGCTTCATTTTCACAAAAGAGAGGCTGGGCCATATGGGGTCTTACTTGAGTGGCATCCAAGAGACCAGGAATGATTTCATCGCCATAATGGACGGAGACCTTCAACACCCGGCAGATAAGCTTCCGGAAATCCTGAACTTGCTTAAGAATGGTTCTGATTTGGTGGTGGCAACTCGCTATGCAGGCAATAAGTTGATTGGAAACCGCCACAAGGTGCGCGGGATCATATCAAGGGGTGCAGAGTTCTTGATAAGAGCCTTGGTTAAGGAATGCCGGCCTGTGAGCGATCCGTTATCAGGATTTATTGGGTTCAGAAAAGGACTGAATGTGCCTGTTAATCCTGAAATGAAAGGCAACAAGCTCCTTCCCTTTCTCATAGTCGGCAACCCTGGGTTAAGGATTTCCTACGTAAGTTACGGTTTCAAGGAACGCGTAAGCGGGGAAAGCAAGATAGTCAATTCCAGCTCCATTTATATTGTAAGGTTTATCAAAGAAATCTTTGAAATCAGGAAAGCCAGAAAAAAGTAGCTGGAACACCATCGGTGAAATTCATGAATATACATATACGCCCTGTATGGCCCCGAAATAAGCAACCAGGCGGAAAGTACCGGTATTTTTGAAGGCGTATTCACTGTAGATGGGATGAATGGTCAGGACATAATCCTGACCAGATTGGATGGCCGTATTGTTTGAAGGTTCCCAGATAAACATATTGGCATTTGCAATCCTTCCAGGAGTAATTATTCTGAAAAGCACATGAGTTGTCGTATCTGTTTCCCCCTCATACCAGATGTTTACCGTCATGGAATTCACGTACCCACTGGAGTTAACATTCTTTAGGGTTACAGAATTAATCTGGAAATATGAAGGCTTTTTCTGAGGGGCAAAATGAACTACAAGAGTTCCGCTGATTAATACGACAATGACAATAATGGCTAATTTTTTGAGATTTTTAATGTTGATTTGCAGATGCAGGGCAGTCCTCTTTCTTTGTATCGATACTTGCTTATCGGCCCTTTTATTAACAAAATCTGCAAGAGGAAGCAATGATAAGATTAGCCAGTAAAATGAGTACTGCTCAAAATACCTGTAATTAAAGAACAGAATAATCGCTGGAAATGCAAAAAGTGCATATTTTGCATGCTGATATTTCCAGACATATATCACAATGGCTGCTGCAAAAGTGAGAAAGGTGACAGCAGTAAAAAACATGCTCCCAAGGGGAAGGATGCCCAGGTAGGAAAGCTGTGAGGGGCCCAAACCTACACCGAGCATAGGGCTTACTTCATCCTGCAGTATTGATGTCAGGAAACCTGCAAAACCCTGCAGCATGAAATACCCATTGACAACGAGAAATGCTGCGAGTGCAGACAATGCCCATAATGTTGCCTTTCTATTCCCATATTCCCTGTATATGAAGTAAAGGAAGAATGGAACGGAAAAAATAGGGAGCTGCTTCACTGCAAGCGATAACCCCAAGAAAGCCCCTGACAATTTGGCTCTTGGCAGGACAAAATATGAAATCATGATCAATGAGGCCCATACTGGATTCAGATCAGCATTAGATGCCTGTGATGGATAAATAATGAGGCTTAAGAGAGGAAATAGGACGAAGATGGAATCCCTCCAATTCCCTTTTGCCCATACCTTAAACCAAATAAGGAATGCCGGGAGCAAAAGAAAGGGCACCATTAAATATGAAGTTGGGAAGCCATAAACCGCAGATGGAATTTGAATGATGAAGGATAACGCCGGATAAGTGATGGAATGGACAAACCCTCCTGTGGTAAAGGGAGTGCCCAAATATAGTGGAAATTTGTAAAATGAAAAAGCACCATTCATCACTCCAGTTGAGTATGGATTTAAGCCATGTGAGAATGCATGAGCGGCATAGAGGGTAAGCAAGGTCTCATCAGTTGGTATCGCAGGTGCAACAGACAGGTAAAAATAACCCATAATAGCCAAAGCTGCAACCGCCATCAGTAAGAATGAAATAGATGCGTACTTTGCTTTGTCGCGCAATGAAGCCAGCACAAAACCGGTAACCATTACGGGTGCCGTTAGAAGGATGAATGTTGGATAGTATGAGGTCTCTAATAGGGAAATAATAACCAGGGACATAGATATAAATGCCAGAAGCATAGCCCTGACGGGTGCGGCATTTCTATCAATAAGGGCAACAATCATCAAAACGGATGCCAAAACAATATCTGACCATTCGAGGAACCAAGCGGCCGGGTCAAGGTACCCCAGAGTTACCCATACGGCAGGGGCAGCTGAAAAGAGCAACCCGGAGAAAACCAGATAGGCAACTCTGGTATAGAAACCATCATTGGAAAAAATGAAGTAACCTGTATTGCCCCTGACCATTTGACAGATATGTGCAACTTAGTAAATAAAGTGCTTTGAAAATTTAAGCAATCCCATAATGCGAATTTAAAAATTAGGTGTCAATAGCCAACCAGTGGGCATCAACTATAGTAATAGCTTCCCTGGGCAGAACCGTAGTATGCTACTATCCTGAACCCTAAGCTCGAATTCAGCGCAAATTGTGGGTATTCTGGCACAGCTATTATCCATGCAGGGTATCCGCTTTGCAGAGTCTGATTATTTGCTGGAAACCAAAGGAACATGTTTCCATTGATTACAGTCCCCGGCTGGATTATTCTAAAATAAACATGTGTTGATGTATGGACCATGCTGACAAATTCCATAGAAATGTTTAGAGAATCTATATAACCTGAATTATTGTAGCTGATGACTCTTACTTCCTTGATCTCAAAAGAACTGTTCTGATTTTGAATGCCATAGTGGAATGCCAATGTTCCGCCGCCAGCCAGAATTAATGTTATGGCCATGGCGGCCCATTTCTTCCTTTGGGCTTTAATTGGGTGAGGTACAATCGTAAATTCCTTTTCCAATTTAGCTGTCGTTGAATCTCTTCCACCATTTAAAATCAAGTCCAAGACGGGAATCAATATCAAGATTAACCAATAATAAAGATATTGAACAAAGACCCTGTAATTAAACAGAAAGAGAAATGCTGGAAATACGTAAAAGGTGAACTTCAAGGCTCTGTAAAAAGAAGCGTACAAGACAAGAAGCACTGCCAGAAGAGTGAGCATAATTATTGTGAAAAAGGCCTTCCCAACCGATATTATGCCCAGGAATGAAAGCTGCGAGAACCCGTATCCAATCCCAATCAGTGGGGAGAACTCGTTCACTAGCATGGAATGCACAAAGTATCCGGGATTAAGCGCCAGAAAATAACCATTTATCAAAAGAAAGGCCACAACTACCATCAGTGAAAACATTAGGGCTTTTTTCCAACCGTATTCTCTGAATATAAAGTATACAAGAAACGGACCTAATAGGATAGGTATTTGCTTCACAGAAAGTGAGAGCCCGTATAAAAAACCAGAAAGCTTCACTTTCGGCAGCACGCAATATGAGAGCATGACAAACAGTGCCCAGAGTACGTCAGTGTCCGCTGAACCGCCCTGGTATGTGTAAACAATTATTGCAAGAAAGGGGAGAATAATCAGGGAAGATAGAAGCCACTTTTGTTTTCTATAACCCCTGTGCCAAACCATGAGGATGGGCATGGCATAAAGTGGCAAGACCATGAGAGCAGGAGGGATGCCTAAAACAACTGCCGGGACGAAGTAAAGGAGTGACAGGGCGGGATACGTTAGGGTATCAACTATTCCCCCGGTGGTTAAAGGAGTAATTGGGGAAAGGTAGTTTATGGGGAATTTATAAAATGAGAATGCTCCAGACATTAGCACAGGATTGTAAGGATTAAGACCTTTTAAGAAAAGGTGAGCCCCATACATGTCAAAAAGGGATTCATCTGTGGGGAATTTTGGGCTCACAAGATAAAAGAAATAGGACACGGCCATGATCGCAAAGATCACAGATGATAATAGAGCGATGGAAGAAACCTTCCCACTAAGGCCTTTCCTTAAAAGAGCAGCGACAACAAAGCAGAGTGCCGCCACAGGTAAGACAAACACAAAAAAGTTTCTTGGATCTACAAGCTTTGGCAGCGGAGCATTTACAGCCGGCAAGAACGACAAAATTGCCAACAGCGCTGAAATCGAAAGAAGCAAATAGACAATGAATAAATTTCTTACCTTATTTGTATTTGCCGCAATCATAATATCGAAAAAGGCCAGCACCACAGAAGTCCATTCCAAAAACCATGCATATGGGTCTAGATATCCAAGGGCATTCCAGGCGGATGTAGACCCAGAAAAAAGGAAACCAGCAGCTATTAGGAGTTCTATTCTGATTATGTCATAGTCACTTAGACCTTTTTCATCCAGAGTCCCATAAATGTTTTTAATCCAGCGAGGGGTTTTCAAGTTGAAGTCTCCATATTGTTTTCTATCGGGTAATGCGATGCAAATTGATTCCTATAATATTCACAGTCAGAGTAAGCCTTGTTAATAATTTTACTGTGGTTAAATAAAAAGTGAATTACAATACAAGGACAACACTAGCTGATCTGGCCACATACTTATGTTATTTTAAGCAAAAATTAAAGCCAAGAGATATAGAAAAGCGTATTCATCAGATTGCCATTAACGATTGTGATGGACCATAATGTGTTCAGAGAAGAGATTTCTTCCGCCAGGAGATATCGCGAACTCAAGAACTTGGAGATGTCCATCCTCGGGATTAAAAACAAGATCCCCATTAGCCTTTACACCGAATTAAGCGGAAGAATCAAAGAAAAAATCATGAGCTTCGAGTATCCAGAATGCAATGCGGCCAAAATATCCATAGTATATTCCAACGGGCTCAGGAAGGAAATTGAAAAAGAAGAGTGCCA
>JAJZKX010000069.1 GCA_021850745.1 Thermoplasmata archaeon | reverse complement strand
TCAAGGAAGAGGGAAATGATACAGGAGAAAGCCGCAGAGCTGAACATAAGAGTCCTCAACCCGGAGGTGGAGTAACATGAAACTGAACACAGCCAGAAGACTGGCAGCCGATGAATTCAAATCCGGGATATCACGGGTATGGGTTGACACCAACAGCATAGACCAGGTCATGGAAGCAGCATCAAGGCAGGATATACGGGACCTCATAAGGAGAAACGTAATCCAGGTGAAGCAGAAGAAAGGGAATTCAAATGCACGCCTGAAGAAAAGGGTTGTCCAGAGGTCAAAGGAACGGAGAAGAGGGCCCGGTTCAATCAAGGGAACAAAATATGCAAGATTCCCAAGAAAGGACAGATGGATTAAAACCATCAGGGCACTCAGGGATGAACTCAGAACAATGAAGAAGGACAACAGGATTGATGCCAAGACATTCAGGAAGTTCTACGTCCAGGTAAAGGGCGGAAACATACATTCAAGGGCTCAGCTGGTGCAGCACATGAAGTCCTCGGGTTATCTGGGTGATCAGAAATGATGTATAGTGTGATGAAAAGAAGGAGAGAGGGAGTTACAAACTACCACAAAAGACTGAAGCTCCTGATGTCCGGTCTTCCAAGGCTGGTGGTCAGGCCATCAAACAAGGGCATGACAGCGCAGCTTGTGAATTACTCGGAGGGAGGAGACGTCGTCATTGCTACTGTCACTGAAAAGTCACTGAAAAAACTGGGACTTGAGGTTGACGGGAACAGCGTCCCTGTATCATACCTGGTTGGATATGCGCTCGGACTGAAATGCAAGAAGAAGAAAGTGAAGAACGCAATACTGGATTCCGGGCGATACAACATAATCAAGGGCGGAAGAATTTCAGCAGTCCTGAAAGGCGTGGTGGATGGCGGGGTTAAGGTGCCCCATGAAGCATCCGTATTCCCCAAGAAGGACAGGCTGAACGGGAAGCATCTCAAAAATGGTGCAGCCATAAAAATTGACGAAATGAAGAAATTACTGGAGGAAAAGATATGAGCGAGGAAACCTGGATACCAACCACACAGCTGGGAAAGATGGTTGCGTCCGGACAGATTAAAACTATGTCAGAGGCACTGAGGACAAAACTGCCCCTGAAGGAATACCAGATAGTGGATTACTTGCTTCCGGAGATCAAGGATGAGGTCATCGACATAGAGCGGGCACAGAGAATGACTGACTCAGGTCGTCGAATGAATTACTCCGTTACTGCGGTAGTGGGAAACGAGGACGGATTCATAGGCCTCGGCCGGGGGAAAGCAAAGGAGGCCGCTCCTGCCATAAGGAAAGCAATTAACAATGCCAAGTTAAACATCATGGAAATCCGCAGAGGTTGCGGTTCATGGGAATGCGGATGCGGGCGTGCACATTCTCTGCCATTCCTGGTCAAGGGAAAGTCAGGATCAGTGGAGGTCACGCTCAAGCCGGCACCGCAGGGTGTTGGAAGGGCAGTGGGCGATATTGCCAAGATAGTGCTGAGAATGGCAGGAATAGAGGATGCGTGGGGTTTCGCTGATGGGCACACAAAGACAACGGTCAATTATGCCCTGGCAGCCTTTGATGCAATGAGGCAGACCTCAAAGATGAAGGTCAATCAGTCTCTGAAGATCAGTACACCTATTTACGTGGGGAGTGTAGCAAATGCTGGCAGTAATAAGGATTAGAGGAACAACGGGCATAAGGCCGGCCGCAGCAAAAACTGCTGAACTCATGAGGCTAAACAGGATCAACCATATGGTCCTTGTTGAAGATAATGATGTAAACAGGGGCATGCTGCAGAAGGTCAAGGACTATGTGACCTGGGGTGAAATTGATGATGCAACTGTTGAGATGATTCTTAAATACAGGGCTCAACTGAAGGGACACAACCCTTTGATGGAAGAAGAGCTGAAGGATATCTCAGGTTATGAGACATTCAAGGATCTTGCATCTGCAATAAACCAGGGGAAAATAAAATTCAAGGATATCCGTGACATTGTCCCGGTGGTAAGGCTCAACCCTCCCAAGGGAGGATACGAGGCTGTCAGGAAGCCGGTTGGGCAGGGCGGATCTGCGGGTTACAGGGGCAAGGATATCAACAGGCTTATCCTGGCCATGCTGAAATCAGGAGTTGATCTAAATGGTAAGAACTAGGACAAAGAAACTGAGAGGCGGACATTACGGTCGTGGAATGAAATCAGGCCGAGGAAAGGGAAAAAAAGGCGGCTCCGGGATGGCAGGGCTTGGCAAGCACAGATGGGTCTGGCTTCTGAAGAATGACAGGGACCATTTTGGTGTCCATGGATTCACAAGCCACCATCAGGGCAATAACGAAATACCTTTGACACTCAATCAGCTCGATGCAAATCTGAACAGTTTCAGATCGCAGGGATTTGCAAAGGAAGAGGGTGGAAAACTGGTCGTGGATCTAGGCGCGGCTGGTTATACCAAGCTTCTGGGATCTGGGGACTTCAGGATTAAATCTACCATAAGAGTCGGCAAGGTAACCGAAAAAGCATTAAGCAAGCTTTCATCTCAGGGCATTACGGTAGAGACTGATGGCGGACATTCAGAGGAATAAAGGCGTAGCAATACCCGTTATTGCGGTATACGCCATAGTTGTTGCGGCGTTTGGCGAGCTTGACCATTACGGTCCTCTGAAGTTATTCGTAGTGGCGCTCCTGGTGGCGCCGGTATTTTTCATTTCGTACCTCATTTTCAGTTATGCGGGGCCGAAGCAAAGCAAACTGTACGGCCTTGAGTACCTGACTTCAAAGCTGCCTGCAGTTAAGAAGGCAAAGGGTCACGTGCAGTTCAAGTACAAGTTGCTCTGGACAGTTGCAGTGGTGTTACTGTATTTTGCCCTCACAAACATTTACGTGTACGGTCTGAACACCACCCAGTCTGTGGATGTCTTTGCCTCCTTCAGGGCAATATTCGCTGGTGCCGAAGGTTCCCTTATGGACCTCGGAATTGGACCAATTGTCACTGCAAGCATAGTAATGCAGCTTTTCGCAGGTGCAAAGATATTCAATATAGATCTTCAGGATTCATCTGATAAGGCAATTTATCAGGGTGTCCAGAAGCTTCTTGTAATAGTTATGATATTTGTGGAAGCGATTCCTCAGGCCTTTGGTTATCTTGTGCCTGATACTGCCCTTGTTAACTCACTGGCAGCAATTGCTCCAGGATACGGGCATTTTCTTGCACAGACTATCATAGTGGGTCAGCTGTTCTTCGGGTCTTACCTGGTATTCCTCATGGATGAGGTGGTTTCCAAATATGGCATAGGATCAGGAATATCCCTGTTCATAGCGGCAGGGGTGTCACAGCAGCTTGTCACCGGAACAATAAACTGGCTGCCTTCCACTTTGACATCCACCATGTCGCTTGCCAATCCGCCGGCGGGCGCTATCCCAAAACTTCTTTACATAATTACCCACGCAAGCTCAGGATACCTCATATCCACAGGTATACCGCAGATACTCTTCGAGCCTCCAAACCCCATAGTTGCTCTCCTGGGAACTCTGCTTATATTCTTCATAGTTGCATATTTCCAAAGCAGCAAGATTGAACTTCCCATTGCACATGAACGGGTTAGGGGAGCAAGGGGAAGATACCCTCTCCAGCTGCTCTATGCTTCAAATATACCAGTCATACTTGCAACTGCCCTTCTTGCCAATGTATCAATGTGGACACTGCTTTTCTGGAACAGCCCTGTACTGAGCCATATTCCATTGCTTGGGCACAATCCGCTGCTTGGGGCTTATCCTTCTGCAGCACAGGTCACTGCACTGAATATCTCCCAGACCACTCCTACTGGAGGCCTGGCATTTTACCTGTTTTCGCCAAACGGGCTTTCGGACTGGCTGTTTCCTATACTTCAGCCGGGTACCGCGCAGAGCGTGCTATTCGGGCACACTGCATGGCAGGAGGGGATTCATGTGATAGTGTTCCTGGGATTCATGATCATAGCCAGTGTGATATTTGCTAAATTCTGGATTGAAACAACCAATATGGGACCTTCTGCTGTTGCAAAGCAGATAATGTCCAGCGGTATGCAGATTCCAGGATTCAGGCGTGATCCAAAGGTCATAGAGCGGGTTCTGAAGAAATATATTCCAGCAATAACAGTTTTCAGTGGCGCTGTGGTGGGTTTACTTGCTGCAGGAGCCAATCTCATAGGGACGGTGGGGGATACGAGCGGTACAGGCCTTCTGCTGGCCGTAGGCATAGTTATACAGTTCTATGAGGCTATGGGCAGGGAACAGCTGATGGAGATGCATCCCGTCATCAGGCAGTTCTTCGTGGGTGGTTAATTGAGAGTAGTGATATCTGGAGTTGCGGGAGTAGGCAAATCCACCATTCTCGATATAGTAAAGAGCAGGACAAACTACGACATCATCAATTTCGGAACCCTGATGTTTGAAATGGCCAGAAACATAAACCTGGTGAGGGACAGGGATGAACTGAGGAAGTTACCTGTGGATACACAGATGAATCTGCAGAAAAAGGCTTCCGCAGCCATTGGAAAGATGAATAATGTGATCATTGACACCCACATGACAATAAAGACACCTGACGGATACCTCCCGGGTCTGCCGGAGTGGGTGCTGAGGGAACTTAAAGTCGCATCATATTATCTCATTGAGGCCCTCCCTTCACAGATACTCAGCAGGCGGCAGCACGACAGCACCAGAAGCCGCGACAGTGATAATGAAGAGGACATCAGGCAGCACCAGGAAGTTAACCGCTACTATGCTGCTTCCTATTCTGTATATACTGGGGCAACAATAACCTTCATTCAGAACATTGATGGAAAACCTGACATAGCAGCAGAGAATATAGTCAGGAGATTGATGCCTCATGACTGAGCAGCAGAAGACAACCATGAACAGACCAGCTGTTGAAAAGAGCCAGCAGGCGGCCATGGGCAAGATGATGCGGTTCCAGATGATCTACATGATGGTGAGTATAGTCACCCTTATCGTGATCTTCAATGGAACAATAAGGAATGATATTGGGGTTGGCATGAGTGTGGTTCTCGTCCCAACTCTGGGCTTCCATTACCAGCTTCCCATATTCACCATTATAGTTGTTGCAATTTTCATTGGATTGATAACTTCCATTCCAAGGTATTTCTTCACAGACTGGATTCAGATGGGAAGAATCCAGAACAGGATGAAGGCATTCAACAAGGTGTATTCCCAGGCCATGAGGTCACAGCAGAAAGACAAGGTTCAGAAAATGCAGAAAATGAGGATGGAGATGTCCATAGAGCAATCACAGCTCAGCATGAACCAGATGAAGCCTCTCATGGTGCTGACGATATTCACATTGCTGCTCTTTGCCTGGATATATTACTTTGTCACAAGGGTGCCGTACCAGATTATAGCTTTCCCATGGGACTATAATGTGAACATAGCAACAGCGCATTTGTGGACATTCCCGTACTGGTTCATAGCAGATATACTTGCCACATCCGCTTTCGGATACCTTGCAACAAGTATAATCAAGTACTTTGATTTCAGCCACAAGTTGAGGAAAGCGGAAAAATCGGAACGCTATGAGAGTCACAATTAGTGGCCCAATAGGCAGTGGCAAATCCACTGCAGGCCGCATCATTTCAGGAATGCTTGGGCTCAAATTTTTCTCCGGTGGTTATTTTTTCAGGGAGAAAGCTTCAACAATGGGCATGACAGTTGAAGAGTTCAATGTCTATGCCGAAACACATGAGGCAGTAGACCGTGACCTGGACGCAATGATAGCATCCTTCCTCATGGATAATGACGATGTTGTTGTGGAATCGCGCCTTGCGGGATGGATCTGCCACCGATCGGGCATTTCTGCATTCAAGGTGTTTCTCAACGCATCTCTTGACGTCAGATATGGAAGGATAAAGAAGCGTGAGGGTGACGAAAGGGACCTCAAGGAAAGGATGGTGGAGAGGGAAGCCTCTGAGGCAAAGAGATACCTCCAGTATTATGGAATCGATTATTCCGACACCAGCATATACGACATGGTTATAGGTTCAGATACACTAACGGCCCAAGAGGTTGCGGAGAGGATTTATGAACGAATCATCGGAGAAGAACAGGGAAAACAGCATTGACGGATTCGTTGTCATAGACAAGCCCAAGGGCCCTACAAGCCACCAGGTTGACTACTGGGTCCGGCAGATTCTGGATGTTGATAAGGTTGGCCACATAGGCACTCTTGATCCCAACGCATCCGGCGTGCTGGTTATGGCTATTGGCAAGGCGGTGAAACTCATCGACGTCGCCCATGAATATCCAAAGGAATATGTAACTGTTATGCGGCTCTATGGAGATTTTGGCCGAGACCAGCTTGAAGCTGCATTTGATCAGTTCAAGGGTGAGATATACCAGCTCCCTCCCATGAAGTCCGCCGTTGCAAGGGCCCTGAGAATTCGCAGGATTTATGAACTTGAGATAAAGGAGGTGCAGGATCGCCTGGTACTGTACAGGGTGAAGTGTGAATCAGGCACTTACATAAGGACCCTGTGCATCGACATTGGCTATGTTCTTGGGCCCGGTGCCCAGATGGCTGAGCTCAGGCGCACTGCCACAGGTCCATTCGATGAATCAATGATCCATACATTGCAGGAACTGTCGGATGCCGCGTACATGAGCAAGAATGGTGATCCTTCCAGGCTTCAGGGCATGATTATACCAATGCTGCAGCTCTTCAGGAATGATCCTAAGATCGTGGTGAAGCGTACAACCCTGTCCAACATAGCCCATGGCTCTGATCTTTTTCCCGGCGGCATAAGGGCAATAACAGGAAAACCCATGAAGGGGGACCGGGTTGCCGTGGTGACCGAGGAGAACGAACTTGTGGGAACTGGCAAGATGCTTGTAAATTACGATTCCATAATGGACCTTAAGGTTGTTGACTTTGACAGGATTCTGCTGGAAAACCCTGATCAGAAACCTGCCTCACCGGCGCCAGTAACCCGGGAGCCGCCGCGCAGACCTGCCAGGACTTACCGGAATGGCAATGGCGGCGGCCAGAGACGCAGGCCGCCCATGAGGAATGAAAGGCGGCCACAGGGAAGTGGATCATATGGAAGGAAGAGGGAAAGATAAGACCGGCAGCGTCATGTGGTATGGATACCCAAGGCCCATGGGATTCGGGGTCTTCAGTAATATAGAAGAGGAATACAGCAGGATATTTGATGACCTCAGGAACGGGAAGATCCCTGAAGCAGAGATTGTGGATCGCCCCGATCTCCCCGATTTGAGGGCCCTCATGATAGAGTACGCAAAGTACAGGGTTAAGAAGGAATTCAGGGAGGATCAATATGTCAGGAAGTTCTATTCCCTTGTTCCAGAGATAAATAAGTCAATAAACCTGATCCTGGAGAAGGTCATGACCTTCGGCCTCATAACAGGTATCAACTACAACTCCGATGATCCTTGCCGGTTCTTCACAAATCTTGAGGGGCTGGATCTCCCGGAAGATATATCATCAATGATGACCCAGATTTCATCGTCGGTTACCGGGCTGTGCGCCATGAGATCGTCACTGGTACAGTTTCTTTCAGATCGTGTCCGGACTATTATGCCCAATACATGCAGGATAGCAGGTGAGGACCTGGCAACCGAACTGCTCTTTCATGCGGGCAGCCTCCGCAACCTTGCCCTGATGCCAGCCAGCAGCATACAGGTGCTGGGAGCGGAAAAGGCGCTCTTCAAGCATTTTGTTTCGGGAACTCCGCCGCCGAAGCATGGCATCCTGTTTCACTACAAGGGACTGTCCTCACTGCCTGCCAGAAGGCGGGGGCGTGCGGCAAGGGTCATTGCCGGGAAAATTGCCATAGCATCTAGGGCTGATCTTTCCGGAACGTTGCTGGACACAGATAAAAT
>JAJZKX010000068.1 GCA_021850745.1 Thermoplasmata archaeon | reverse complement strand
CCTGTTTGACCCCAGTATCAAGGTTTATAAAGCAGTAAAATATGCTTCTTGAATGGAATTTGAAAAGTTCAGGACCATGCAATTCCCCAGGGATGTATATGTGGGGCACGGGGTTCTGCCAAATATTGTACCCGTGGTGGCCAGATATATGCGGTCCGGTTCCATTGTCATTGTCACAGGAAATATTACATACGACCTCGCTGGAAAGGAGGTTGAATCCATACTCCATGATGCCGGATATGATGTCCATGTAATCAGGACTGACCGTGCAAACACAGAGAATCTTGAGAAGATAGAGTCTCTTGCCAAGGAGCTCGGTGCCGGGCTCATCATTGGCGCAGGCGGAGGAACCAAGATTGACCTCGCCAAGAAAACGGCATATGATTTTAACGTTCCATTTGTTAGTGTACCAACAACTCCAAGCCATGACGGGATTGCATCCCCCAGGGCATCCATTAGAAGGACAGGCTCAACCCTTTCACAGGAAGCCTCAATGCCGATTGCCATCATTGCAGATACCGCAATACTTTCAAGGGCTCCATTCAAGTACCTGAAAGCAGGTGCTGCAGATGTGATATCAAACCTCACAGCACTTCTCGACTGGAAACTTTCCAGCCGCCTCCATGGCGAGGAATACAGTTCCAGCTCTGCTGCAATATCAGAGTATGCAGCAAGGGAACTCCTTGAGAAGAGCCACATGGTCCTTGAGGGGGTGGAAGAATCGGTATGGCTAGTAACCAAGCAGATTCTTGCCTCAGGAACCGCAATGGCAATCGCAGGGTCATCCAGGCCCGCAAGCGGCAGTGAGCATCTTATTGCGCATGCCCTCGAAATGGCCAATCCTGGTGAATCTATCCATGGCGAGCAGTGCGCTATGGGTTCGGTTGTTTCCATGTTCCTCCACGGCGGAGACTGGCAGATGCTTGCCTCAGCATACAGCAGAATGGGCCTTTCCATTAAGGCAAAGGACTACAGGATACCCGATTCTGTAATGATAAAGGCACTGTCGACAGCACACTCAATAAGGCCGGAAAGGTACACTATACTAGGTGAAAAGGACATCAGTTTAAATGCCTCAGAAAAAGCACTCGAAATCACAGGAATCATCTAATGGTGCACGCACCATGGCTAAAATATCGCTTATCGGAGTAGACCTTGCAAGAGAAGGCCTAGAATTCACGTTCGTGGGTCCGCTTGTCGGCTGTTCAGAATGCAGGATAAAGAATGTATGCTTCAATCTTGATCCTGGTAGGACCTACAGAGTTCTCAAGGTCAGGGAGAAGGAGAACCCATGCTTTGTGTTCAACAAGGACAGGGTTTCCACCGTGGAAGTGGAGGAAGTTCCAGAAATTATGAACATGCAGTATGGGAAAAAGCTGCAGGAAGGTTCCTCTGTTACATTCAAGTCAATGGAATGTGACCATTACACCTGCCCCAACATTGAAAAATGCAACCTTGTCCACATGAGGGAGGGCATAAGGGGAGTCATAAACAAGGTTGAGGAAAAGCTGGATTGCCCAAAGGGGTATGACATGAGAAAGGTCTCAGTCAACCTCCAGTAACCTTTTCTCATTTCTTCACAAACCTGTGCCGTTCCAGGAAAATCTCCAGCTTATTGTCTTTTGATTTCCTTATTTCAATGGGCATCTTCTCATTATCCATGTAAATGAAGACTTCGTCATTGTCCATTATGACGGGAACTGCTATGTTATATTCGTCGCTCCTCAGTTCCAGGGTGAGGTTCCCTGTTGACCCTTCACTTATGATGAGGGAACTGAAATCCCTGTAATCTCCATACATGCCTATGAGCTCATCCTTCAGCTTCTCATGCTTCACGAATGGCAGATCCTCAGGACCCGAACCTTCAATGAACAGTGAAAGTGCGTAAAGACCAATCCTGGAATTGGGGGCCTCTGATACATTTGCGCCAATGGATACCGAAACACCATAATCTTCCAGGAATCCTACAAACCCGGATGAGGCGCCAACTGCGCCGGCATGTTGCACTATCCTGTGCCCGAGGAAATCATCCTGTATGCTCCAGCCATAACCGTAATGTGATTTCCCGTATGGGCCGTTTTCTTCAACGGTGAACCTCGGTTTTATGGATTCCTTCAATATGCTGGGTTCAATGAGGCCCCTGTTCCCTCCTGTCCAGAGGGAAACATATCTTGACAGTTCATCAGATGATGTAATGAGCCCACCAGGCGCCAGAACTGTCTGGTGGTCCGATATGCCTGCGGGAACCAGTTCGCCGTCCTTTCTTATGTAAGGGGTCGCATGGTCTACGTCCTTTAGCGCTTCAATTCCGTTGAAGGTGCTTCTCTTCATGTCAAGGGGCGTGAGCAGCATTTCCCTGACGCACTGTGCATATGGCTTTCCCGTGACTTTCTCAATGACCCTGCCCAGGAGCGTATAACCTTCATTCCAATACATGAATTTCTTCCCAGGAGGGCTGTGCCTCTCAGAGGAGGCCCCGTTGAGGAAGTCCATAAAATCATCCATGGTTTCTATTGGAATGTTGGTGGTATCCCTTCCAAGGTCCCTGAAAAGCACAATCTCTGCCGCGTTTACTGAGGCAATCCCGCTGGAGTGGTACATCAGGTGCGATAGTGTGGTCTTCGCTGCGTATTCATCGACCCTGAAATCCTCCAGGTAATCGGTAACAGGCGCTGAGGTCTTCAGAAGTCCCTGCTTTTCAAGGGAAAGTATGCACATCGAAGTAACAGATTTGGTTATCGACCCTACTCCATAGAGTGTGTCGCTAGTTGCAGGCTTACCGCTTTCAAGGTCTCTCCTGCCATATCCTCTTGAGAATATTGCCCTTCCATTCAAGGCCAACGTAAGGGAGAGTGCAGGAACACCTCCCTTCTGCATTGCCTTTGAAACATACTGGTTGAGCCGGAGGATTTTGCCCTGCGTCATTACGGTAGAAGAAGCCTTTGCCATTTTAACTCAGGTGAAGTATTGCTTTGCAATTATTACAATCTTTTTCTTGCATCTGGAAAGTACATATTTCACCGCATCACAGAATTTATTACCATCACCGTAGCTTTGTTTGCCATGAACGTGTCTTCCGGGGACTACGATTTTCTCATAATTGGGGCCGGTTCCACTGGCACAAGCATAGCTTACCACCTCGCTTTAATGGGCAAGAAGGTTGCCGTAGTGGACAGGGGAGGCATTGCGGCCGGAAACACCGGCAAATCAAGTGCACTTGTGAGGACACACTACAGCAATGAGCTCATTGCAAGGATGGCCCTTTACTCCCAGAACATTTTCAGAGATTTCCAGAAGATCGGATACTCAGGATTCACCAGGACGGGGATGATCTTTCCTTTTGGCAGGAACTATAAGGATGTGGCCAGGGAAAATGTTGGGATGCTGAGGTCAATTGGTGTGGACGAACCTGAAATTGATGTGAAAAAGGTCAGGGAATATTTCCACGACGTGAACCTGGATGGTTACGAGTACATATGTTACGAGCCTGAGAGCGGGTATGCCGATCCTGTGGCAACATCCAATTCATTTGCGGACAAGGCGAGGGAACTGGGGGCACAGTTCATTCCAAAGAAATCGGTTGCCTCCGTGGAATCCCGGAAAGAAGGCGCTGAAGCCGAACTGGCTGGCGGGGGCAAAATGCGTGCCTCAAAGATAATTCTGGCAGCAAATGTATGGACAAACAGCCTCCTCTCTGCATCGGGCATTTCAAAGAGCCATCTGCTGCCCATCCATGCTTCGCTGCACGGCATCATTTATCTCAGGAGGCCGGAGGAGTACAGGGGAATCCGCCCGACCCTCTGGGACCCCAGGCACCTGTCTTACTACAAGATGGAAGGCACATCCCTTACTGCGGTGGGGAGCCTCGATCCAAAACTGGATGAAAAGGCTGTTGACCCGGACGAGCCGATTCCGGAGGCCGCAGAAGACGACTATGTGGAGAAACATCTGGAAATACTCACTGAGACGCTTCCATCCATGGAGAAGGCTACCCTTGTGTCCACCCTTACAGGCTTGTATGATATGACTCCGGACGGGCAGGCAATCATAGATTCCCTATCCCCTATTGGACTTGATAACATCTACGCCATTGCGGGCCTCAGCGGGCACGGCTTCAAGCTGTCTCCTGCATATGGAAAGATAGTTTCAGACATGGCAACGGGCCAGGCTCCGGAAAAGTCATTGTTTGACTGGGCACATTTTTCAATGGGGCGATTCAGCAGCGGGAAAATGATAAAGTCCAGATATGAGGATATAGGAACAATATACTGAGACTTCAATCGGAGGCCAAAATACTGAAACTCTGATAATAATAAAAAAGTGGAAAAAATATTTTAAAGAAATTTAAGTAAGGACTATGGGCTCTCCCTCTTCCACTTCTGAGATGGTTGCATAGTCGGGGTTGTCCATCTTCTGCTTGAGCCCTGACAGGACACCAAAGGGGAAGAATACTGCAACTGACACTATGACGACCACTGCTGTTGCCTCATAGAAGCCGAGGATGTTCAGGGCACCATCGCTTCCAATGTACGTCATGCCGAGCATGAAGACAATGTAGAGAATGTACCACAGTGAGTTTGCTACGTGCTTGAAATCTCTTCTGTAGGTGTTCCTCACCAGGGGAAGTATAAGCCCGAATATGACAACTCCAACAGTCAGGATGGCAACTGCATAGTTTACTGTTGTCCAACCGCTCCAGAATATGATGAGGGACGCAGAGATGAATGCAATGGGTGCGATGATTATTCCGCCCGGGATCCTGAATCTCGTGGCTCCCTGCCTTCTTGATACCACAAGGGCAACCGGGTTCACTGCAAAGCCCAGGTATCCTGCAACCACTGCATCCTCAATCAACCCATATATGCTCGGGATCGGAGCGGAAACGAATGCCAGGATCCCTCCTATGAGGGCAAGTATGAGAAGGGCCCAGTATGGAACAGAGTACTTCTTGTGGACATATTTCATGATATTGGGCATGATCCTTGTCCTGCCCTGTGCAAAGAGAATCCTTGAACCGCCTCCCAGGTATATGTAGCCCACAATGAACGGGCCGATGATACCGATGATTATTGTGAAGACCAGAATCAGGGTGGAATTGTAGCTGTGTGCAATGGTGATGAATGGGTTGCCTGATATTGCCCCTACTCCTGACCAGCTTCCCACTGGTATCCCCAGCCTGTTCCAGTCTATGCCAGTGACAAAGACCCAGTCAAGGAAAAGATAGATTAAAAGCTGGCCAATAACCACAATGATGATGGCTAGCGGCAGTTTCCGGAACTTCTTGGATTCCTCCGCATAGTCCGGGAGAACCCTTATCCCACCGAAGGCAAACATTGCAAATGGTATTGCAAGGAACACCCCTGAGAACCCGAAGGGCAGGAAGCCGCCATATGCGGTGAGGTTCGCGCCTTTGTACACAAGGGCAGCAAGGCCAATGCCCACTGCAATGAAGAAGAACAGCTTAACGATCCCGAAAATTACCGTGGACCTTCCAAATGCCCTTATTCCAAAGTAGTTGAACGGAACCATGAACAGCATCAGGACTGCGGCTATGGCGCCACCAAGGAGTGTCGGGGCTCCTGATGAAGTGACAAGCCCTGAATTGAAGATACTGAGTCCATCAACCACTGCAAAGGCCTCTATTGGTGGTATGAAGATATACCAGATGAGGTCTGCCAGCGAGTTTATGGTGTTGGTGAACCAGCCATGGGTATAAAGTGCATACCGTGAGGGCCCTCCAGCTTCCGGATACGTTGTGACAAGTTCCGCGAAGGTCAGCCCAATGAAGAGATAAAATATTCCTCCGAGGAGCCAACCCAGCCAGCTTCCAGGACCGGCAATACCAGTCATAGCTGCTGCGCTGAATAATATTCCAGTTCCAACGGCTCCAACCACCCCGATTATAATCAGGTCAAGAAAAGAGAGTTCTCTTTTCAGTGGCTGTGCCTGTTGTTGGTTAACATCTGACATTGTTGGTTGTACAAACATTTAGTATATAAACTTTAAATAAAGAATATATTTGATAGAACTTACAATATTCTTATGGGGCCAAATTATTGGGACTCTTAAATGATTGTTATTCAATCATGTTTTGCAAAGGTTTCTGCCATTGGAAAAGATCCATTTGTAAAAAGGAAGCGTGAGGTGCAAGGCAACTTCTTACCCCCCATAAACCTTTAAAATATTGCAAAGGGATATTCAAGGGCATATGTCTACCGTAAAGATCGGGCTAATAGGAAAACCCAACGTGGGGAAATCTACACTCTTTTCAGCACTTACTAAGGCCCCGGTTGACATTGCGAACTATCCATTCACCACACTGAAACCAAATGTAGGAATTGGTTGGCTTACCGCAAAGTGCCCTGAAAGCGAGATCCGGGCCAAATGCACCCCCAGGGAGGGAAGCTGTGCCGATGGTACCCGTTACATACCGGTTGAAATCATAGATGTTCCCGGCCTGATCCCGGGCGCCAGTGAGGGCAAAGGGATGGGGAATGAGTTCCTCGACAACATCAGGGATTCCGAAGCAATCATCCATGTCTTCGACGCATCTGGAAAAACTGCTCCCGACGGAACGCCGCTGCAGGAGGGCAGGAACCCTGTGGAGGATATTGAAACCATAGAAGGGGAGATGATAGCCTGGATGGCGGACAGGATTTACAGGGACTGGGACAAATTCTCCAGGAAAGCGGATGCATCAGGCGACAGGGTGGAGAGGATACTCGAGGCCAAGATAGGTACCTTTGGAATCAGGGAAAAGCAGATAGCGCTCATTCTTACAAAGGGCAACTTCCCGCCTAAGCTTTCCCACTGGGAGAGTTCACATGCAGTAACGTTTGCATCACTGGTGTTCAGGCACATAAAGCCTATAATAAGGGTCGCAAACAAGTGCGATGCCGCCCCTCCTGAGTACATTGAGGAGATAAGGAAGTTTGACAGTTCTGTCTACTTTATTTCCGGAGAATATGAACTGACACTGGAAAAGGCCATGGGTGCAGGCTTTATTGACTCACTTAAAACTGGCTTCACAATCTCAGGGAAGGCAAACCAGGCACAGAGAAATGCACTGGAAATGATCCGGGGTTTCCTCTCTGCCCCTTACGTTACAAGAATGGATCAGATCCTCTCCCATATTGTCAGGGATGTACTCAAGTATGTAGTTGCTTACCCTGTAGCCGATGAAAGCACGTGGGGAGACAAGAAAGGCAACATCCTACCGGATGCATTCCTTATGCCATACGGAACCACTGCCCATGAGCTTGCATTCAAGGTGCACAGTGATATTGGAGAGGGTTTTATCAAGGCCATAGACTGCAGGACCAAGAGGGCCATTGGGAAGGATCATGTTATAGAGGATTCAGAAGTTGTAAGGATTGTCTCTAAAATCAACTAAATGGCCCTCCTGTCAAATTGCCTAACTAGATATCTCCACTTTTGCTTCAAAAGGATCGCCGGAAAGGCCACATCCGAGGTCCTTATGCAATGGGAACTGGGGCCCTACACGCAGTTTTAACAGTTCAAGCAGTGGAATTACCTCAACCTGCAAACTCTTTATAATTTGAGCCGTTGGTTCTTCAGTGTCTGTCCATCTGTACCGGGGCATAAGTAAGAACGGATCGTTTCTGGTCATAGCTGCTGCATTGGTGTTTACCGCAGTTGGTGCATACCTTACTTACGCGTCTATTGGAATATCGATATCCAATGCGGTCGGGGACACAATAAGGTCATCAGCAAAATCTGTGCCCGGCCCAATAATCCTGGTCATAGGGGTGGGATGGCTCCTGTTTTCACTATATGACTACTTCCTGAAACACAACGAAGCCGGCATTATAAGGTCAATCATTGGTGGCCTGGCTGTCTCTGCAATCTCATTGCCGTTTCTCATCTACTATAACA
>JAJZKX010000067.1 GCA_021850745.1 Thermoplasmata archaeon | reverse complement strand
CAAATGTAGGTGGAAAGATCGGATCCATGGGGCAGCGGCTTATTACTGGACAGGCTGAAAAGATCATCAACCAGATGTTCAAAGGGATAAAGGAAGCACTTGAACCGAACTGATGCTGACGGAGGCTCAGACAAAAATCTCAACGC
Organism: Thermoplasmata archaeon; assembly: GCA_021850745.1. The sequence goes on along the minus strand of JAJZKX010000067.1, from coordinate 7,774 downwards.
AGCAGTTCAGCAGGGAAATAGTACTTTTTTTATTTTTTTCTCCCTGCCTGTTGAAGACCATGTGAAGAAGAAGATTTCGACGGAGCTCCTGCCCTATGGAAGAACCGAATTCCCGGAGTTCACTCCACTGTGGAATCCCGGTAATGCACCGGATTTGAGGCAGAGCAATGAATCATCCAGACTGGTAGCCATAGCCGACAGACAAATCTCCCCTGACTTGATTCAGATGCAGACGGAAAAGCAAACATTCCACCGTGTTGTGTTGATAAACCCTGAATTCAGGAGTGATGTTGGCAGGAAACTCCACCTTTTGGAGATTCCAGTACTCATTATATCATCAGCAGAGCTGAACTGGGCACTGAGATCCCAGGCAATATCGTATCACGATCTCATATCCGGATCCGAAATGGTAAACGTAAGGTCCTCTGCAATCAATCCCCTGCTGGAACTTAAGTCCCAAGTTTTTAATGCCATTATCAAATTCTAGAGAAATGCCTTCTAAGACCGTTTTCACTAAAATCCAGGTAAGATACGGAGACCTCGATCCTCTCGGCCATGTAAACAATGCTGCTTATCTCTCATATCTGGAGATGGGCAGGATGAAATTTCTGAGGGAGAATCTTCCAGAGTATGACCCTATGATGGCCAACATCGTACTTGCACGAATTGAGATTGATTTCAAGAAATCCATTATGCTGGACGATGCCATTACTCTTGAAACATCAATCGAATCCATGGGGAGGACCAGTGTCAGATTCCTGCAGAGGATAGTTGCCGAGTCCAGTGAAGAAACATATTCCGTCGCAAAAGTTACAGCTGTATTCATTGACAGAAACAGAAGGCCTGTTCCAGTTCCAGAGGCCATCAGAAATACCTATTCAGACGGGAGTGGAAATATAGGCAATCCATCCCATTGAAGCGGGAAGAAACACGTCCATCAGATAAAGGCTCATGTGAATGGAGATATCGATGTATATGTTCTTCCTCAAATAGTAGATAGCCCCATATATGCAGGCCATTGCTATATTATCTATAATGAAGAGTTCCAGATAAAATCCAGGGTATCCCGTTGGAGAGAATACCAGATAATTGCTGTATGCCACTGAATATAACAGAGACTGAAGGACTACTGCTCTTCCTTCGCCGATGTACCTTTTCAGGAATACAACCATAATAAACCTGAAATTGAATTCTTCCAGAAAAGCTGGAAAGTATGCTGTCTCCACAACGAAAAGCGGTCCGTTTCTGGAAACTGAATAAAGGTACAGCCAAATGAAAAAAACTGATACGAATATAACCAGATCTCTTGACATGAGCATTTTCCTGACTGCTGATCTCAAATCTCTGAGATATAGACACAGGAGCACGAAAATCAGTGGAGAAAGACCCATATACAGATAAAATACCAGGGGCCCCTTTGAAAGAAAGAAAAACAGTGCTATGGTGATAAACTCGCCCACCGTGAATACCGTAAGTTCAGACCATTTCCTGCCGTCCATCTCTGTAGCCGCCCAATAGGTTTTTTCATCAGATTTCCAGTTAACGTTGTTGATGCGCTTCGTTGATCCTTATGAATATCGCATTCCCTCATTACCTAAAAATGTCACTTTGAATTTGCACAATTCGTATCGATGATTATGGTGCCCCATGGTGCGTTTTGACGAATAAATCTGCATATGCTGGATTCACCAGCATCCTGCCTAAAGATGAACTATGCTTACCAGGCAAATTGCAACCAGCAGCAGCATAAGATAATAATTTGAGAAATGAAACGCTTTCTTGAACTCCGGAAGTGAGTAATTATGAACCATCGGCCGAATCACATAGTATAGAATCATGCCACCCATTACTGCGGCAAGTACAAAGTAAAGTATGCCAACGTGAATTTGCCTGACCCATACTGGAGTCAAAGAATACGCTACCAGAATTATTGAATTAATCAAAATCCATCTGCTCCCCTTCTTGACTCCCACCATAGCAGGCAGCATGGGAATACCCGCCTGCCTGTAGTCCTCAGAGTTATTGGTGGCAAGGGCCCAGAAATGAGTGGGCGTCCACAGGAAAACCAGGAATGCAATAAACAGCGCTGTTGCTGAAACGTCATTGGATACAGCAGCCCATCCGGCAAGGGCGGGAAAACTCCCTGCAATGCCTCCTATCACAATATTCCAGGTTGTCCTTCTTTTCAATACAATTGTATACAGCAGGACATAGCTGAGAAAACCCAGGAATATGAAAACAGACGTAAGAGGATTTATAACCAGTGTGGCAACAGCAAGAGCAACGATCAGCATAACTGAACCATAGACGAACATTGATGTGTATGTCCGGGAATTAACAATGTTCTCACGGTACCTGGTTCTCTTCATCTCCCTGTCGATATCCATATCATAAAGATTGTTGAACACAGCAGCCGACATTGAGGCAAGGCTGCCGGCTATCAGAAGAGGTATTATTATTATATAGTGCGATGAGAATGCCGGGTCTGAGAAGAATGCTGCAACGGCAACGAGGTCAACAAGAAATGTGATCTCCATCTTAGTTATTTTAAAGAACTCCCTAAAGTTCAAAAGACCCCTCACCACATCCTATATTCACGGTAATACCTTCCTCGATTAAGTTGTTTTCTAAATTCATCGTAAGAAATAAAAATTATGATGATGCACCATTTATAATTATCAATCCATACATTGAAGTCGGATGCACAGTGCACCAGTATGTATATATTCCTGGCTTCTCAAAGGGATATGTTTTAGAAACGAAATGCCCGACATTCTGCGTAAGCTCAGAGATTGTTACAATGGTGTAAGAATTTGAACTCTCGTACTTTGTTGGGTTCTGATATATACCTGTGGTTATGCTGGAATACAACGATGATGTATTGGCCCCGTCGTATGCTATTGTGAACGTATGCGGTGCTCCGTCTGCCTCTGTGAGATTAATGTAAACCAGAGTGCTTTCGTTGAAATAGAATATCTGGTTTATCAAATTGGTTGCAGATGGATCATAGTGTGTTGCGGCAGGTCCCTGCTTCAGTTCCCAGCCCCCTGCATCAGCCCACATGGTTATATTCCCTACATGTTTTGTAACAGCATTTGTTGGGGGAATAAGATTGGATGACGATCCAGACGTCAATATGTATCCAAAAGCCATGGAAACAACCAGCACAACTATTATTGTAAATGCAATGCCTCCGTTTCTCGCAGTCAACTTACTTTCCTCCTCCCACTATTTGATTTGACTCGGATGTCATTGCCTGATTAGTCTCCGTCCTGTATTCCAGAATATTATAGGGATCAGTTACTGGCTGCTTGGACCAGCTGACAGCAATATTGTACAGAAATACGAGCTGACCTATTCCGATAATGACTCCCCCAAGTATTGCACTATCCTGGTATGGCTGGAATATGGCGAAGTAACCGGCAACCGCTCTTGGCATGCCAAGAAAACCACCTACTGCCCATGAAAATGACATCAGAAATGACCCCACAGCAGTGATGTAGAAATGCCACCTGGCAAGCCTTTCATCATATACTCTTCCGTTGCTGAATGTTGGGAACAGAAGATAGAATGTGGCCATGGAAACGCCAAGTGTCAATCCTACAAATATGAAGTGAAAATGCCCTGTAACAAAGTATGTTCCATGCACTGCCTGGTTGATGGGATCATCAGCCAACATGACGCCCATAACTCCTCCGATTATGAAATCGAATATTGCATTTATCACGAAGAGCATGGGGGTTGTGAGCCTTATTTTCTTTGCCGTCCACATGGTTGCGATCATATTGAATATTGTCAAGGCGGACGGTATCACCACGATAAATGACATGGTGGTAAAGAATATGACCCAGTCAACGCCTAGCCCAGAGTTAAGGAGATGGTGACCCCACACCAGTTCACTTAGAATAAGAAGAAGACCAAGAGAGAAAATTGCTGAGAAATAGCTGTAAACCTTGGTTTCTGTGAATCTGGTGATGATATCGTACATCAATCCGAAGAACGGAATTACAGCTATATAAACGATGGGATGACCCCAGAACCAGAATAAAACAGCAAATGACAGTGGAGTGCTTGTTGCTGTTACGAAGAATATTGGATTGAAGAAGTCGTAGAACAGCATCCCCAGTCCAACCATCAGAGGGGGAGCAGAGGAGACAAGCATTATGAGCGTGAACACAACTGCCCACGCATAAACAGGCATCCTTGAAAGCGGAATGTCATCGGCCCGGTCAATGAATATGATTTTCAGCACTATGACGCTTGCCATCACCATACCCATGAACACAAGTTCCATTGCCATGACCGCAAGCCAGTTATAAGATCCTGCTCCCAGTGGCGTAAGTTGCAATGATAACGGCGGGTACATATACCATCTCATGCTTGATTTGGACAAAACGAAAAGTGAGCCTCCGAGAACCCACATCCAGTACGCTACGGATGATAGGTGTCCCATGTTGTCTCTCTTCAGCCTTAACCTGGACGGCAGGATGTAGTATGCAAATCCCATGGCCATCCCAATGGCAAACATGTAGATCATAAGGGTAGCATGCTGTGTGAGCAGAATATTATATATTGTAGGGGTCAGTATAGTGGGGTTTGGATCTGTCAGGCTAACCCTCATTAGGACGCCAAAGGCACCCCCAACAAACATGAAAAGCAGTCCAGTGAATATGTATCTGAGACCTATGGATTTAGCATCATCATAAAATAGAATGGACCATGACAGAGGACGTGGCTTCCCATAAAGCGAGTCTCTCACATATGCATCCCTGTCAGAATATCCTTCGTCCTCTGCAACGTGAGAGAGTACTTCTGCCCTGGTGGAATAGAGATAGTAAACATAGAATGATGCTATGAATACCAGCGAAACGAGAATGCCGGCCACGATGAGAAGAGTCTCTGTTGACATTATGGACTCACCACCATATAGCCTCTCATCAGGTAATGATCCTCACCACAGTACTCAACACATTCAAATATGTATTTTCCTGTTTTTTCTGGCTCGAAGCTTACCTGATTAGGATGATCTGGAACTGCATACACCTGAACTCCAAGAGACGGGATAAGAAGATCGTGAATTACATCTTTTGACCTTACCTGAAGCGTGTATTCGTGACCTACAGTAACATAAAGGGTGTCGGTGCTTGTGGTATTGTTTGAGTACGTAAACTGCCATGCCCACTGGTAGCCCAGCACCTGTATCACTGTGGAATTTGCAGGCACAGTCTTATTGTCGGCTGGTTGCGGTATGTTCTGTGTATGCCCAAGCACATAACCAAGATTCACCAGCGCTGACGCAATAAGCACGATTAACACCACCGCCGTAAAAAGGTATTCAACCTGTCTTCTGTTCATCTAAAATCATCTCCATCGGAGCTCCTGTCCCCATATTTATACACGGGATACATCAAAAGAATAATGGAGAATGCGGCCGATGCGATTCCCACCCCTAAGATATATGATATTTCTGAAACAGCACCGATTGCTGGGTATCCTGTATACAGATAAGTTGAAAGGAGATAACTGAGCAGATAATACGCAGCAAAGCCCACTATTATACCTATTACCAAAAAGGTCACTATGAGCCGACCTTTTTCATCCATGTGAGCTCTATTTTACCAATTTATTTAAAGGTTTTTCAACACCTTTGTTGCAGATAGTTTTATAATAATTGATAAATCAATTTATATGATTATATTCGTGCACGAATGTTCTTATATACCTGGTCACATGGCTCTGAAATCAGTATTGCATTTAGTACCGCGTGGAACCTTTAACCTTCTGCAGAACTGTGGCGGACTACAGATATGCATATAATAGAGTGATGACCAATGCTATAGCCGTAATCATAGAGCCATACAGCGCATAGTCTTTTGCTGTATAGGAACCCGCCGCCTGAACAATCAGGTTGGACTGGTTCCCGAACGGGGTGATAAATGTGCAGGACGCTGCCATTGCCACAACAACAATTGCCTTAAGCGGATCCGGGAAACCCATTGCCACAGGGCCCATTATGACGGCTGAACCAACATTTCCTATTGTATTGGCAAGAATCACTGTGACGACAAAAAGTATGAGAGGAGATCCAAGAATAATGCCAGCAATATAAACTGACAGCCCTGTAGATATTATTGCAGCCCCAAGAATCAGGTAAGTACCGACAAATATGAGTATGGGCCACTGCACGCTTTTGTACATGGACTTGAAGTTCAATGTTCTGGTAATCAGCATTATGAGGAGAGCGGAGCCGAATGCTATGATCAGGTTAACTCCGAACGATGCCAGAACAACAGCAAACCCAAGGGAGCCTATTGCGATGATGCCTCTGCTGGGATTGAATACACGCATTTCTCTCTCGGAAAGAGGGCCCAGTGAATTGTCCGTTATGAATGACGCAATATCCTCATCAGAACCGGAAAGCATCAAAACATCGCCTACCTCCACGCTTATGGTCCTGAACCTTCCAAATATCTTTTTCCCATAGGCCGAGATACCCACAACCGATATGTTATATCTTCCCGCTTCCCTGATCTGACTCAGTTGCTGGCCAACCAGGCGCGATTCCGGCATGACAAAAACCTCCCTTATTGAGAGATTTTCAGAGGCTGTATTTGGGATTGTCATCTTGAGACCTTTGATGCCCGATAATGTTGTCAGGGATTCTGGTTTAAGCCTTACCAGAAGCACATCTCCACCGAATATTGTCCGTTGCCGCCAGCTTATTCTTCCTGGATATATTGCCACAACCCTGATGCCATATGTCTTCTCGAAGTCATCTATGGATTTGCCTATTACCTCGCTTTCTTTCTGAACCTGAACTTCAGTAAGATATTCGCCCGTCTTGAATTCATCTATGCTTGTAATTTTCTTCGTTCTGTTTGGGAGAAGAAATGATATGAGTATTGCAACGGGAATCCCTGCTAGGACTATGAAAATACCCGGATTAGAAAACTGGAAAAAACTCAGAAACTGGCCGGTTTTGGAATACCACAGATCATAAAGCACAACATTTGATGATGTACTTGCAACCGTGTACCTGCCGCCAAGAACTGCGATATAAGCAAACGGCATGAGATACTTAGAAGGTGATTTCTTAAGCTTATCCGAAAGGTAATAACTGAGGGGTACCATCATCAATGTTAGGGCCACGTCGCTGAGGAAGCCGGAAAATAAACCGACCATGAGAAACAGGGCAAATAGGAGTATATATTCATTCTTTATCTTCTTTGAAACAACCTCCGCAAATTTGTCGATAATTCCGGAATCTGAGACTGTTTTGCTCACAATCATCACGATGCCCAGAAGAAGAACCGGTAGGCTCCCTATTTCTGCAGTTACGGTTGAGAGCTTCGTAATTCCAAATGCCATCAGGACAAAGACCGAACCTATACCTATGAGGTCGTATCTTACCCTGTTTGATATCAGAAGTACTATTGAGATAACAAAGACCGTGAGTACCACTGTTAGGTTGAAAGACAGCATCGGAAATCCCTAAGTAAAACCCACGTAAACTATTAAGACTATTGGAAGTTTATATAATCTTAATTGAGCACAAATTGCCTCAGCCGTAGGGGTGTATAAAACCTGCCTCAAGGCTTCTCCAGATTCTGGACGCCCATTAACTTCATGCTGATATTATGTGATACCTAAAAATGTATAAAATGGGGGTATTGCTGGAGATTAATCCATTTCCCTGGTAGAAACTTTTGTCTCCTTCCTCTTCTTAATTCCGCTCTCGATGGTCTCAAACTGGCCTTTGAATTTTTCCAGAACT
>JAJZKX010000066.1 GCA_021850745.1 Thermoplasmata archaeon | reverse complement strand
CCATACAACGAGGTTTTCAGCAGGCTGAAGCAGATTGATCTCATAGGCCATGACACCTCCAAGGTTGATCTCATAATAATGGGGGGGACTTTCACTGCCCGCCCCATGGAATACCAGGAATGGTTTGTCAAAGGTTGTCTCGATGCCATGAACAGGTCAATATCTTCTGATCTCCAGGAGGCAATAAAGATAAACGAGACCGCAGAGAGAAGATGCATCGGCCTTACCGTTGAAACCAAGCCCGACTGGTTTTTAGAAAAGGAAATTGACGCAGCCCTGTCATACGGAACTACGAAGGTTGAACTTGGAGTACAGAACATTTCAGAGGAGATACTCAGGAGGAATATGAGGGGCCATGGCATTGCAGAGATCGTCAAGTCCACTCAGCTCTCCAGGGACGCGGGCCTGAAAATAGTATATCACCTCATGCCAGGCATGCCGGGGTCGACATTTGACCAGGATCTTGAAAGTTTCAGGACAATGATCAATGATCAGTCATACAAGCCTGACATGCTCAAGATTTACCCAACGCTTGTCGTCAAGGGAACAACAATATACCGCATGTGGAAAAACGGTGATTATGTTCCCATGGACACTGATACTGCAGTTGATCTTATAGTTGAGATGATGAAGATCATGCCTCCATGGATCAGGATACAGAGGATGCAGAGAGACATACCTGTAAAGTTCATCGAGGCTGGGGTAAAAAGAAGCGATATCAGGAACATGGTGGAAGAGAGAATCAGGGACGAAAAAATCCAGACAGGCGAAATCAGGATCAGGGAGATAGCAAACGATTCCTTTGGACAATCAGAATTTTCATTGATAAGAAAAGACTATGAGGCATCCGGCGGAAGGGAGATATTTCTCTCCTATGAGGATTCAAATGGCAAGATTATCGGGTTTGTGAGGCTCAGGATACCTTCAGAACTTGCACACAGGAAAGAGATGGCGTCTTCTTCCGTAATAAGGGAAATCAAGGTTTTCGGCAATGTTGTTCCAATAGGTTCACACAATCAACAGAAATGGCAGCACCAGGGCATGGGCAGCAACCTCCTGAAGGAGGCTGAAAGAATTTCCAGGGAGGAATTCGGAATGGAAAGAATCCTGGTTATCAGCGGCATAGGAGTGAGGGAATATTTCAGGAACAGGGGATACTCACAGCTCGGACCATATATGGCAAGGAAAATCTGATGGTGAAACGGTCATATAATAAATACGAAGTAGACGAACAGGATAAAGAAGATCACTCCGGCCGATAAAGCATATCCTGGAATTTTTCTCCTGATCACCATGGGAAGGTAAACTGCAGATACTGCAACAGTTGCCAGTACGCTGAAATATGATGCCGTTCCAACCTCCCATGGAATTATGAGGAAGACAATACCCGGAAACAGTGTGGTAAAGATCACCTTCTCCCCGACAAGGGACGCAATGGCTGTAGTATCCTTTCCCTTATATGCCCAGATGAATGCACTCATGGTCTCAGGAAGTATTGTGGCAACTGGAACAATCAATATGGCCAGCGACAGTGGGCTTATGGAGTACAGGGTTGCGATATTTTCTATGGAAGATACAAGTATTACAGATCCGGCATAAAGGCCCAGAGCGGACAGAGATATCTGGATGACCGATCCGATCCATGGTTTTACTATCCCTGCAAGCAGCAGGTTGCCACCCTCATTTTCTTCAAGTGACATGCGTTTTCTGGCACTTATTATGAAATAAAGGATGTACAATAATATGAGGGCGGTTCCCGTTATATCCTGGACTGCCCGGTTAAGAAAGAAAACCGGAATTACAAGCACAGGGAATATAATGGCAGTGAATAAAAACGGCAGAAAGAGGTCCCTGTCCAGGTGCATGGACATATCCTTTCTCCTTTTCCTGACGTAAGCAATCACAACGGCGGCAAGTACTGCGCTGTATGCCAGGGATGAAGCCATGAAAGGCTCCCCGAAAATTGTTCCTATACCTATCTGGTCCCCGGAAGATTTGCCCACTGCAAATATGGCAACAAGAATTACTATAAGCTCGGGAAAAGAGGTGAAAACAGGAGAAATTATGCTTCCAGTGAAGGTTTCAGTCCACTTCATCCTGTGCTGGGCATATTCAAGTCCATTGACAAAAATATACGAAGATACGATTACCAGGAAGACGCTCAGAAAAAGCATAAGGTAGGGCTGGACCACAACAGATCATAGTGATGCGTGTTAAGTTTTTTTGCTTTTATGGGCATTCCTATTTCCTCTTCATCATTTAATTGGATTTCCCATTGTTTCAATAGGAAAAAGTATACATTACATGTTTACAGTAGGTCTTGAAGGTGTGAGATTTATATATACGGAAAAAATTAAGCCTGGACCGATTTGGCAATAGGATATGTAGTTCTGGGAATCATTACACTTATTGTTACCGTTTACCTTATCTACACCATAGTGGGAGCTGAAAAGTTTTGAGTTTTGTGGTCTATGCAGCCACTTCAGGGAACACTTATTTCTGGAGCGGGTTTTTCGCATCAAACAGGGAAGTTTCCGGGTTTCTCATAATATTGATCTACCTGGCCCTGATCTCTGTGTTCGCCTATCTCATCTCAACCTACATCTCTAAGCTGTACAGGGATGAAAACACATGGTTGACACCTGTATCAGGACGAATTGTCTCATTTTTTTGAGAAACTCTTTGGGGATGAGGCAAAGAGGCAGATGAAATTCAGGGAATACTTCACTGTTCTTGTTGTTTTTAACCTTTTTGCCGGCATTATTGTTTTTGTCGCAATTTTTTTCCAGAATTTTCTTCCATACTCTGTTGCCAACAATCATTTTAACCTGAGCCTGACATTCAACACTGTTGTCAGTTTTCTCACGAATACAGATTTACAGCACTATTCCAACCCATCGGACTTAAGCTACTTCAGTGTGACATTCGGCATCACCGGACTTATGTTCCTTGCTGCAGGAACAGGTTTCGCTGCATCAATGGCGTTTGTAAGGGGCATACTTACAGACAAGGGAACAATCGGGAACTTCTTTCACGATTTCCTGGTATCCATATTCTATCTTATACTGCCATTGACACTTGTTGTGAGTCTGCTTCTGATACTTGATGGGGTTCCCCAGACAATCCAGTCTTATCTTGCTGTGCATAACCTCATAGCACCCGGTTTCCAGTATGTCCAGCTTGGGCCGGTGGGAACATTTGAAGCAATCAAGAACATCGGGACAAACGGAGGGGGGTTCTATGGCGCAAATGCTGCTTATCCATTTGAGAACCCAAACTGGTTTTCCAACATTCTGGAAGTCATTTCATTTACAATTATCCCGCTGGGGGCCATATTCGCGCTGGGAAAAGCCCTCAGGGAGCCCAGGTTTGGAAGAATGCTTTTCACAGTCATAATGGTTATTTTCACTTTTTCGGCATTCCTGGTCTTTTTCAGCGAATATATAGGAATTCCTTCCATGTCAAACCTCGGCCTCATATATACCGGGAATCTTTTGGGAAAGGAGAGCTATCTCGGCATAGCGCAATCGTCAATATTCTCTACCGGTGCAACTATCACATCCACCGGCGCAGCTAACGGTTCCCTTCTCAACTACACTCCGGCCGGACTCCTTGGCGTCATGATTCCACTCCTGCTAAACGATCCTCTGGGAGGGGTGGGGACTGGAGTCCTGAACATATTCATGTACGTGATATTCACCGTTTTCATAGCATCACTGATTGTTGGAAAACTGCCGGAGCTCATGAGTCTCAGGATAGGATCAAAAGAGATCAAGTATTCCACCTTGAGCCTCATTACACATCCCCTGCTTGTCATGATACCTCTGGGCATAACTTTGCTCCTTCCTCATTTTCTGGAATCATTCATAAACAGCAAATCGGCAGATCTCACATCTCTTCTTTACGAGTTTGGGACTTCTGCTGCCAACAACGGATCAGAAATAGGTGGGTTCCTGACAAACCAGGCTTATTTCAACTATCTCGACGGCGTCATCATGATCCTTGGCAGATTCCTTCTTATCGGATTCCAGCTTGTAATAGGGCAGTCATTTGCAAATAAATCACCAAAGATTGAATTTGGGAGGACCATTGATCCGGGATCTTACACATTTGCCTTTCTTCTCCTGGTCATAATGGTTCTCCTGGGTCTTCTCTCGTTCTTCCCGGCTCTTGTCCTCGGTCCAGTATTGTCATGGGCCCGTGATTTTAACCTGTTCATAGGGGTGATAATCAGATGAACAGATACCTGGAAATACTGGTTCTGACCATGAAGAATTTCAGCCCGGAACGGGAGGTGAAAAACCCCGTCATGTTCCTGACGGAAATATCCACTGTTGTTGCACTTTTCATCACCATATTTCCATCAGCATTCAACCTTCCATCGGCTTCAACTGACATGCAGTTTTACATTTCAGTTGTGGTCCTCCTTTTCCTGACCGTGTTTTTCTCCAACCTTTCATGGGCCATATCTGAAGGAAAAAGCCAGGCCATAGCAGCTTCCCTCCAGAAGTTCAAGAAGGAGACCGTGGCCCACCTGAAGAAAGGGGAGACCACGGTGGATGTCCAGTCTACTGAACTGAGGAAGGACGATATTGTAATTGTAAACAAGAATGAAGCAATACCAATGGACGGAGAGATCATAGAGGGTTCAGGATACGTGAACGAATCGAACATAACCGGTGAATCCAGGCCTTCCCTGAAGGTCCTGGGAGACAGTGTCACGGCAACAACCACGCTTGTCACTGACAACATAGTTATACGTGTCACGTCCAATCCGGGGGAAACATTCATTGATCAGATGATAGAAATAGTTGCATCTGCCAAGCGTGAAAAAACACCAAATGAAATTGCCCTGACAACTTTCCTCTCAGGCATAACGCTGGTTTTTGTCATAGTTGCCGCCCTCATATTCTCCATGGGATATTTTTTCCTGAATCCCATTGATATCATGATAATCATAGTCCTTCTCATAGCCCTCATACCCACCACAATTGGGGGGTTGCTTCCTGCAATAGGGGTTGCAGCAATAAACAAGGTCTCTGAATTCAACATCATAGCCAAGAGCGGCAGGGCAGTCGAAAACGCCGGCGACATTGATACAATAATACTTGACAAGACCGGAACTGTGACAATGGGGGAAAGGGAAGCAACAAAATTCTATCCCAATTCCGGAATCAGATACGAGGACTTCCAGAAAATGTGCCTTCTTTCTTCCCTCCAGGATCAGACAAAGGAGGGAATGTCAATCGTCAAGCTGGCAAGACGTGAAAATCCTGGACTTCCAGATAAGCTTGAGGGTTACAGGTTTGAGCCTTTCTCCGCCGAAACCAGATATTCAGGCATATTCAAGGGGGATGATTATGTTGTCAAGGGTGCACTGAAGACACTCAAGAGCAGGTATAACCTCCAGGACACATTCATAGAGGCGTTGTGCAAGGAGATATCCTCCAGGGGAGGGACGGCTTTGCCAGTGGTAAGCAATGGCAGGTTTGCAGGTGTCATAGAGCTCAACGACATATTGAAGCCCGGAATAAGGGAGAGGCTCAGCAGCCTGAAATCAATGAACATAAAGACCATAATGTGTACAGGCGATGACGAGGTAACCGCATCGTACATCGCGGCAGAAAGCGGTATTGATGAATATATAGCCAACAGCACCCCCATGGACAAATACGATGTGGTCATCAAGGAAAAAGGCAAGCAGAGGATGGTTGCCATGGTCGGGGACGGAACAAATGACGCGCCGGCACTATCAAAGGCTGATGTGGGATTGGCAATGAACAATGGCACACAGTCCGCAAAGGAGGCAGCAAACATGATTGATCTTGACAGCGACCCGACAAAACTCATGGATGTGATATTCATAGGCAAGCAGATACTCATAACCAGGGGTGCACTGACTACATTCAGTATTGCAAATGATCTTTCAAAGTACTTTGTAATAATACCTGCAATGTTCTTTTTTGTGCCACAACTTGCATTCATAAATATACTGGACCTTCAGGATCCAATTCTAGCAATCACTGCGGCCCTCATATTCAATACAATAGTAATCCCGTTCCTCATACCGCTTGCACTCAGGGGAGTTAGATTCAAGCCCTCTTCACTCAACAGCCTTCTCAAGAGAAATCTCCTTATTTACGGGTTTGGCGGGGTAGTCCTGCCTTTCATTGCCATAAAGATAATTTACATGATATTAAGCGCAGGAGGCGTGAAATGGTAAAAAAAGATCACAGGTACAGATTTGTATGGAAAAGCGCAGTGTTCGCCCTGGTATTCCTGTTCCTTCTGGGTTTTGTATTTCCCACTGTTACGGCAGTGATTACAGACAAGGCACTTCCGTGGCAGTCGGATGGAGAACCTGTGGAGGTCAACGGAACTGTTTATGATTCAGCGATGCTGGCAAGGGCATTCAATAACTCTTTCTTCTTCCAGCCAAGGCCATCGGCAACAGGCTACAATCTGTCTGAATCGGGAAGCACCGGTTATTCCCTGGGAAATCCTGCCCTCCTGAACCAGACTGAAGCTCTGATCCAACAGTTCCTGAAGGACAATCCAACAATCAACGAATCACAGATTCCATACGCAATGGTGTCATATTCGGGTTCGGGACTTGATCCGGATATACCGCTTCAGGGGGCAATAATCCAAATTCCCAGGGTTGCAACCAGCATACATGATCTTGCCAAAAAAAGCAATATTGTCATGTCCAATGCATCAATATCTGAATACCTGAACAGTACAATAAGCTCCGATAAATTCCAGAATTTCCCAATATTCGGGAGCTATGAAGTGAGTGTTGTAAGCCTTAATTTTGCCATAATAAATTTTATGATTGGCAACGGAATCATATCCTCGTCATTTCTTGACTAGGATCTGGTCGCACATTCCCTCTTTTATTATTGATTTTATATTTGAGTTAAGGCGCAGGCTGTTTTTCCCCTTGGTAACCCCAAGGATCACTGCATCAGGTGAAATTTTTGAGGATACGAGGTTAACTTCTTCCCTTATTGAGGTGGATGAACCACTCCTGGTGACCTCTATTTCATCGCCGTATATCTGGGAGATCTGGCCAAAGTTCTCGAAAAACATGTTGAACCCATGGGTGACCTTCCTGTCATATTTTCTCAGGTCCACAAAGACAAGTTTTGAATTGGTGGCCCTCTTGAGATGGAGAGCAAATGAAACGGCGGTTCTGGTATTGACCTGCTCAGACAGGGGAACCATGATTTTCTTGTATGGGTAAGTTGAGTCCTTGATGCTCATGATTGCGCTTGGAATTTTGGAGTTCTTCAGGATGTAATCCCCTATGCCCCCGAACACTGACGCCGACAACGGCGATCTCTTGTGGACTGCAACAAGCATTGCGTCATAATTATGGGAATTTGCTTCATGTACAATGCCCTCCTTAATCGTCTTGTATGTTTTAACACGTGGAATAACCTTTATGTTGCGGTCCTTCCCCTCTTCATAGGCATCAGTAACCAGGTGAACCTTGTCGCTCCACGTGAGTTCCCTGCTTTCATCCTTGACGGTCAGGGCCGTAATCTCTGAATGGTAGATTTCTGAAAGACTGAATGCAATATCCAGCACCCTTCTTGATCTGTAACCTTTCGCCATAGGCACCAGGAGCCGGTCCATGTGAAACATATAGGTTCTGGAAGCCTCAAACATATTTAAATAACGAAAACTCAAATATAAGGATTTCTATTAATTCATGATATTGTCCTGTTTACTCCAGGTGAATAACAGATCAGTATTGACGGTACATAATAGGTTTTATTTATCATTCGAAAACAGTAAGATTTAATTCTGGAATGTCACTTCTTCTCAAGTGAACCGATCCAGCATAGAATAGGATGGGAAGTTGAGGAAGTTAATTCATTTCAAATTTTTCACTGAAGACTTTTCGCAACACTGCCTTGTACTTGCTGAA
>JAJZKX010000065.1 GCA_021850745.1 Thermoplasmata archaeon | reverse complement strand
TGTTAAGGCATCATCTTCTTTTTTCACGTTGTTCTTTTTAGCCATTTAACCACCGACAAATAGCTATTCCAAACACATGTTTGGCACTATAGCCTCTTTCTAAGCTCTCCAGATACAATAGAAGCATCAGATAATAATATTTGTGACTCCATTGTATAATATCTGCCTACCTTCTTCTTGATCAGCGTAATAAGGCCAAGGTTCTGCAAATAATTCAAGCAGGGAGAGCTTCCGGGAATCAGATTAAACGGCAGGTGGAAGACAAGTCCAGTCGCCATAAGCCTTTATCGAGAAATAAAAGGCAGAGAGTGATATCCATATATTAACCTCACTCACGGACAGTTATTTCAAGTTTTGAATGGTTGCATTGTATTCAGGCAACAGGCCATGTTCGACCGTGGGGACGACATCTCCATGCACAAACCTGAATGTGCTTCTGCTGGTTTTTATTATATTTTTTGGAATACCGATTTTTCCTATCCATTCCTGAAGTTTTCCATGTTTTCCGAAATATCCCTCAACGCTCTTTTTGCTATATGAGTCAATGGATGAGAATATACCAGGAAATAGCATCTGGTAGGGAACATTCACATTCCTCTTTATCCAGAAGCATCTGGGGCAGAAATTTGAAACATGCGGATCAATCAAATTCTTTCATGTTCATTCATTAGGTTTTGGGTATGGGTTCCAAACAGGATAAGAAAAAATCTCAGCTAACATGCTTAGATTTAGACAACTTCTAGGACGCCATGGAATCAGTTTAGGATAGGTGAAATCTGTTAAACGACTGCACTGGTATATATGTAGATTTTAGGCCGTAAGGAACCACAGTTTTACTAGCTATAGAAAAGTTTAATTACAAGAAAAAATCATGGATCTAATGTATGAACACATCGATGGATGTGTTCAGCCGGGAAATCCTCGGTTAGACTTGGATCCTTTTGATGGGATCGACGTCGTGACAGAAGGTTTTTTTGCTGGATCTATCCGAAAGAAGGAAAAGAGACTAGTTGGTGTAATTGGTTTGGGGTCTGTTGGCCTTGCACTGAGTGCTGTAATGGGCTACTACTATGATGTCGTTGGTTATGATATCATAGGGGAGTATGAATGGAATTCGGTACTTGACTGCGAGGCAGTTTTTGTCTGCGTTCAGACACCTGAGGGAACAGATGGAAGACTGGACTGTAGCCATGTGGATAGCGTGCTCGAGAGATTGAGCAATGACGGGTATGGCGGTACAGTCGTGATAAAGAGCACTTTGAGGGTTGGCTTCATGGATACAGCTTCAGGAAAATATCCGGACCTGAAGCTCGTTTATTCCCCTGAATTCATGAGCGAGAAAAACGCATTTCTATGGACGGCCAATCCTGACCGGATTGTACTGTCTGGAAAGAAGGAATTAATGGATCATGTCCAGGACCTTTACTCTTGGGTGGAAGGCACAAGGATAATTAGGACCGATTACAAAAGCGCAGAAATTGGGAAACTGGCACACAATGGATACATTGCACTTAAGGTGACTTTCACCAACACAATGGAATCAATATCAGAATCTTACGGGGCAAGTGCTGTTGACGTGATGAAAATTGTCTATTCTGATAGAAGAGTGGCGAACAGCGCGCACCTCGAACCGTACAAGGGACCATATGGGGGAAAGTGCGTTCCCAAGGATACAGCTGAGCTCATAAATGCTTTTGGGGACCAGGCAAAACTGCTCAGGGTTGCAGATGAGATTAACGACAGGTTAAATTCATCTGCAGAAAAACCTGAGCTAAATGTACAGGCGGAGTGAGAAACCATGGCCAGCAAAGCTTTGCGCCTTGATCTAGGCATAGCTGTAATCATAAGCACAACCCGGAAAAGGCCACTTTTGGATGCGGCCATCCCATCGGTATTCAACCAGAGCAGAGCGCCTGACATTGTTTACATCGTTGCGGACTCAGATGATCAACTGCCACCTTACGAAATTCAAGGGTTAAATTCCGGAAATATAAGGGTAAAACGTATTCTGAATCAGAGAGAAAAAAACCTGTCGGGAGCAATGAATACGGTCTTTGCAGAAATGCTTGCCGATGGCTGTGATCCGGAAAAGACATTTGTTGCCGTCCTTGATGACGATGACTGGTGGGAAAAAAATTATCTGGAATCCTGTTACAACCTGGCATCCGTCAGCGGATCCGACTGGATAGTTTCGGGCATAATAAGGCATGAAAGCAGTTTGGACCCTGGAATGTATCTTACCATACCAGAGGTTATTACCGAGAGATCATTACTGAGGGGCAACCCACATATTCAGGGCTCAAATCTTTTCATCAGGTTCTCAAAGTTACTCCTTGCTGGTGGCTACGACGAAAATCTTCCAAGCACTACTGACAGGGACATAGGTTTAAGGCTCCTTGCCCTTGGTGATGTTCGCATAGCCATGGTGAGACATCATCTGGTACATCATATTGCTTACGGAGAAGGAAGGCTCTCTGAAAAGGGATCAGAGAGAAAGTGTCTGGGTCTTAGAAGATTCTATTACAAGTACAGGTTCTTCATGGATGCGGACGACAGGGCTTCCTTCTTAGAAAGGGCAAAAACGCTTTTTGGATGCGATCCAG
Source organism: Thermoplasmata archaeon (assembly GCA_021850745.1). Next base: position 5,364 of record JAJZKX010000065.1, on the reverse strand, counting down.
AACTTCTTCAGGAAACAGTGGAAGAAGATGAGGTTGCACAGACAGTGCCAGAGGTCTCAGGAGGGCACATTGATCTTGTGATAGGTGTAATACTCTCAGAAGAGTCCTATTTAGAAGACCTGGTCAGAGGTGCCGTTGAGTTAAATAGGAGAACAGGAAGTGTGTCTGTGCTTGTGGTTCTGAATAATACCGATCTACCCTTAAATCTGGAAGATGGGATTTCAAATGAAATGGCAGGGACAGGGATCAAACTTAGTGTTGTTGGCACAGAGGACGCAAATGAGTCAGCCGACAGGGGAGATCTTGGACTTTACTACGAAGACAGAAGAAACAGAAAGGGAATTGCATTTGGAAGGACTGCCCTTCACAGATTTGTCTATTTGGAATCACTCAAGTATCCTGACCCTGTGGTCTGGATAATAGACGATGACGTATCTCTACAGAACCTGTACTGGGGTACATCAGACAACAAAATCACGGAAAGTGAATTCATAGGGCATATCAACAGATGGAAAAAGGCCGGAGTAAGCTTAGTGGTCGGGAAGGTGGGAGGCGATCCCCCGGTTCCAATCATGTCCACCTCGAGAACTCAGATGCTGGACCTTTACTATAACCTAAGGGCCATATTGGGAAGCCGGGGCGAGGACTGCACAGGCAACGGATCATGGAACGAATCAGGTATAATGAAAACGCTTCCAGCATATTTCTATGATTTTCCAGACAAATCTTTCAGGCACCTGGAAGTTCCAGTTTGGATAGAACCAAAAATAAATGACCCTGATCTGTTTTCCAAAAATGCAAAACTGATCCTGAGAAAGGGTGTCTTCAGGCAAGCATCTTATCCGGTCAATGGCGGGGATCATGGAGAAATGCGTTACGATTCTGACACTGAAGAGTTCGGTCCTGTGAGAGGTGGAAACACCATAATTCTTGATATTGACTGTCTCCGGGATTTCAGCAACTCTTCGCCCAGAAGCGGTGATGTTTCCTACAGGAGAGGAGACACACTGTGGGTTATTCTGAACAGGAGGCTCGGTTCAAGAAGACCACTCAGACAAGCAAGGATTGTGATTTCATCCCCGCTGATGCTGATTCAGGACCGCCGGAAGGATGAATCACCTACAGAAATGAGGGTAAAACTGGTCGCAGACACACTCGGATCAGCATTTGTCAGATCAATGGACATGGTTCTCTTCAGAAAGAACAGGAGTAAACAGGTCAGGGAAGATTACTTTGATCCATTGAATTTCACTGATTCTGACGTAAAGGATATCCTTGACTGCATGAAGAGGGAGATCCGCAAGCGCGTAAAGCAGATCTCGCTTAATTTCTGGAGAATCAGGGGTCTTATCCAGTCCATCAGATCAGTTTTAACTCACAATGTTCAGGTTTCAGTCAATCTTCAATTCAATGAAGCAGACCACCTAGAGGGAATAAGTGAGATATGTGATAGAATGGAAAATCTATTTTCTGAAGATAAAATCAGTAACATCCTGCAGGAGGTGAAGAACTTCAACAAAGGAGATCTTGTTGATTTTCTTTACAGCTTAAGTCATTCCTGCAGGCAATACGGTGACGCGCTCCCGATTCATTATTCCGAAAGCGATAAAGAAGAATTGAAGACCAGGATAAGGGGTGCTTACGGTACGGGGGAATTCGGAATAATCGGAAGCGGTAAGGAGGGCATAGTATTTTCAGACAGGATTCATGCATACAAATACTTCCATTACGGAAAATACGCCCTTGATGGTTCTAACATGAGGTTTCTAAATGAAACAATACTTGGAAAAAAGTTCAGTGGCCTTGCAAAACTGGAAAGCATCTCTTTCACCGAAGGGCATCTTATACTCAAAGAGGAATACGTGCCTGGAATTGCATACAACGGTGGAGAGATTGGGGACCTCGTTACACTGCTTCAGGAGTGCAGAACAAAAGGTATCGTCATTAAGAACATAGCACCGAAAAATCTTATCAAGAGTGAAACAGGATTAAAGTTTGTCGATCTGGGGCGCGATCTTGAGCCATATTCAGAGGATGGCTACCGGAAAATGTGCAGAAGAGCCTATATCACATACAGGTGGCATTTCAGAAGGGACATTCATGAATTGCTCCGACGATCAAACGGTGAACAGGACTTTCCCGAGTTCTTTGGTTTCCAATATTTTCTTGATCTGTTGGGTGATATGCATACAGACGAAATATCTGTCCCTTTTGTTGCAAGGGAACTTGATTCTGTTCATCATGCTAAAATTCTGGATTATGGATGTGGCACTGGACAAATAGCGGATGAACTTTCAAAAAGCAACTCTGTATCAGTATATGACAAGGACATGTCGGGCTTTTACAGAAGACATCCTGCAGGAAGCACATCGCTGGTGATGAGTAAAGACGATTTGAATAAAATTTTATCCAGGCGTGATAAATTCGACGTGGTTCTTGTGAGTCTTGTCCTCTGTACAGTGAGTGACAGGGAAGTAAAAGAGATACTGTTCGATGTGCGGAGGCTTGTGAAAGGCAAAGGTGAACTCGTTGTGGTAATATGCAATCCTTTCAATGTGCATAATAGGGAAACCGGAACCCATGAAAAGGTTGGTCCACTCGGGAACTATCACGACCGGTTCACGTTTGAAAAGAGGATGAAAATAACCCTCAATTTGCGACACGAATATCACAGGCCTCTCGAGTGGTATTTCAATGAACTGAGGGGGGCTGGGTTTCAACCAGCAGAATATTCAGAGAGTGGGGGAGCGAGCTATGAGACGGTATCCCCCGGCTCGGAATTCCTGATGATCAGAGCTCATGCAACCGAGACTCCTAAGGAATACGACGTATCACTGATGATAAAGGCCTCACCAATGGAGTGGAGGAGCATCGGTTTCCAGGTCAGGCACATTGTGAAGCAACTTGAAATATCTGAAAAATTCAAGGAGAAATACATTATTACCGATAATGCAACGGGCAATTTTGCACGTCAATATGATACAGCCGACCTTGTATCATTTGATCAGGAACTCAGGAGACTCCAGGAAGGTGGAATCATTGATTCCGTTGTCCACGCCTCGGAAGACGTTTCGATCCTGAAGAGTATTTCAGAACGCTGGTTTGGAACGAAATGTTCGGGGTCAAAGAGCCGGAACGGGCAGCCAGTCCTCACTACCCTGCAGGGCTTCGAGCAAGCAAGGTCAAAGTATATACTACAGATGGATTCGGATTGCATAATCTGCAGGGATGCGACAGAGAAGTCATATCTCCGGGAAATGATAGATGTGCTGGAAAGCAACAAAAATGCAATCACGGCATCTTTTTCAGTTTTCAACCAGTCCAAGAGTCCGTTTGTGTCTGGCAATGAATCGGGGAAGTGGAGGACGGAAGTGAGAAACTGCATAATTCACAGGGAAAGGCTTTTTTCGTTGACACCTATTCCAAATAGCATAGGTGTGGAAGGTAAACTAGAACTTCCCTGGCACAGGTCTCTGGACATTAAACTGGCTTCAGGACCATGGGAATCCTATCGGGGTTCTGCAGGAAACGCATGCTTCATTCACGTTCCGAACTCTTTGAAAGTTGATCTCAATTTCTGGTATAATGCGATAAAGTATCATGAAAATTCTCCACCACGTGCTGAGCAACTTGGCCATGTGGACCTGCAAAATATCAGAATACAGGATTTTCTGGAACCTAGGAATGAAGAAATGATAGTGCTGGTGAAGGGAAGGAATGTTCCAATATCGAAAGTCAGGAGATGCTTTCACTCACTGCTTGAACAGGACTTTCAGGAATTTGGGGTGATATACGTGGACGCAGCCTCCAAAAATGGTTCTGATGAATACGTACAATACATTGGTAAGAGTCTGTTTCAGAACAGACTCACTGTCTTCCGGAATTATGTTTCCAACACTTCAATGGAGAATATCTTCATTGCAGTAAGGGGGATATGCAGAAACCCAAGTTCAATAATTATCATGCTGGATGCCGATGATGCACTTATAGGGAAAGATACGTTATCGAAGGTCAGATCCAGATACAAGAAGGGTGCAGATCTTACGGTTGGCACTATGATAAGGACTGATAAATACAAAAAATACCCTGTTGATTTTGACTCACCCAGACTCAGCAGAGGCGGTAATGTCTGGCAACACCTCAGGACATTCAGAAAATATCTGTTTGACTCAATTCAAGAGGAGGACCTAAAGATTCAAGGAAAATGGATTGCTGAGGCAGATGACTGGGCCTACATGATTCCCATGGTTGAGCTGTCCGAACACCCAGAGGTTATTAATGACATTATATATTTCTATGAGCCATCCCCGGAAAAGGAATCGAGAGATATCAACCGATACGAAGACACTATAGCAATGGTGGTGTCCAAAAGATCGTACAGGAGGATGGTGGCTAGATGAAACATGTCATATCCGTCATTGGTGACAGGGATGTTGAAGAGGGATCAATAAAGTGGGAATTCGCCCGCAGGATATCCAAATCTCTAGTGGACAACGATTACAGAGTCCTCACCGGCGGGACAGGATCACTTTCCAGGGCTGTTTATGAGGGGGTAATCAGTTCTAACCGATATGTTGAGGGTTGTGTGATATCAATTGTTCCCGGGTTTGATCCAGACGTTGCCAGCGGGTCGTCGGATATTCAGATCGCCACAGGCTTGGACGAACACAGGAATGTCATCACTGCAAACACTGATGCAGTTGTTGCGATTGGCGGAGGTGCTGGAACTCTTTCAGAAATTGCTTTCGCATGGTCTCTGAAACGCCTTATCATTTGTGTTAATGCAGACGGCTGGAGCCGAGAACTTGCCGGCAGGAAAATTGATCACAGAGTCAGGTATCCAGATATAGAGGAGGATCAGTGTTTTCCAGCCAGTGATGAACGAGAGGTCATTGACATTCTGTCCAGATACATTTCACGTTATAACAGAAGGCATCATGGAATTCCAGAAAGATAGCTGCATGCTACTGCAAACTCTACATGAATTTTCAATTTCAGGCTTAACCTCATGCAGGCTTCTCTCCTTTGTTGCTACCTCCCAATGACCTGCTTGTTGACTTCATTGAATCATCAACTTCAATTCTACCTCCCGGCAGGACTCGTACAGGTCATGGATGATTCATACGCCAATAAAGACCTCGTCTTCAGCCATTTCAGGTAATCATAGGATGTATCCAGAATCTTTAGCCGGATTGTTCCCAAATGTGAATAATTATGAACAGTATTTATCATTTTTAAATCCTTTTACATTGCAATTGCTCTGTTGAACAAATCTCAAGATATCCGCATCTTCACTTATTCCTGACCCGTCTTTTCCCTTTCAGGCCCTAACCCATCTCCCTGACCGCCCTTTTTGCCTCCTGA
>JAJZKX010000064.1 GCA_021850745.1 Thermoplasmata archaeon | reverse complement strand
AAATATTCTGAGTATGTTCCATTTCCATCCGGGGCAGGTATTGAACTGAGGGGTTTGCCAACATGCTGCTCGTACTCCTCCTTCTTCAGGAATGGATATACCTTCCTTAGTGGATCAATGTCATCGCAGAGGTAGATGAACCTGGATTCAGTGCCTCTATCCCTGAGAGCTCTGTGAAGGAAGTATCCAGTCAGGATCTCCCTCATGTTTCCCACATGGATATGGCCGGATGGGGATATCCCTGTTGAGACTGTCTGCTTCTCTGCCAGGCCCTTTACGAATGCGTCCGCCCAGTGCATATTAACTAAGACCCGCCCACGAGGTTGGTCCTCAACAGTGACCTGATCTTCACGTCTGAGATCTCGTCACTGCTCATCTTGGATGCCAGCACAACAGCCAGGACTGGATTTCCACCCTCGTTCCTGGTGTCCATGATGGCCCTCTTCATGGTTTCGCCTGTGCTGACCACATCATCCAGAACAACAACATTCTTGCCCTTGACGCTGGCAAAATTGCTGCTGAAAAATCCTTCCTTCCTGGCAGGGTGTGGCCTGTAAACAATTAGCTCCTTGTCCATAAGGTAGGAGACCATTGTGGCGTATGGAATTCCATTGATCGTAATGCCTAAGATCGCGTCTATCTCGAAATCTCCCTTCTGGGATTCCTCTTCTATGATATCTGAAATTACTTCTGAAATTGAACTTATTCTATTCCCGGTTACTCCGATGGTCCTCCATCCGATCTTTACGTCCTGGACCTTGGACTCCTTGAAGAATTCCTTGCTTAACAGCCAGGTTACAGTGCCAACTGACAGGTGGAGTTCTGTTGATATTTCCTTATCTGACATGCCCTTGTTCTTCATTTCCAGGGCTCTCTTGTAAAGTTCTTCAATACTTTTCATTTCCATCCCATCGTCCTTCTTTATATGGAGAGATGGCTTTAGATAATATAATTTTATTACTCCTTTGTGGATGTGGATTAACTTTGTTAGACATCCAAACGACTCTTCTTTGGCCCTAAACTTCGAAACAGTGTGCTAAGGCTACCAATTGCAACCAGGGCAAATATGAGCAGCAGTACGATATACAAAACCCTTGCAAATATGCTGAAAAGCGGAATATACGCAGACAGTTCCATCGACGCCATGGTGAAAGCCGCAGTAGGGAAGACATAGCTCCACCACCCAATATGGAACTTCATGCCATTCCTTGCATACCGGACAATCATGAGGATGTTTACTAGAGCGCCCCACAAGCCAAACCCCCAGACTGCAATACCCAGTATTACTGCAGGTGTTGTGAGATCAGAGCCAAAGAACCTGCCCACAAGGCTGGAAATCTGGACCAAGTCCACGATGAGGATTCCTATTGGGGCCAGCATTATGTAATTTGTAGGGGCAAGATCTGAGGGTGGCAGGTCATGGCTGAGCAGTCTGAAAAACAGCACCGTGAGCACGAGCAGGAAGAGAATGGAGCCGATCCCGAAAAAGAAGAGTGAAATAGCAATGCTCATCTCGCTTAGAGGGTAAAGCAGGACGGCATCAGTCACCAATATTGTGGCCACAGGTGTTATGAACCAACCGCCATGCAGCTGGGAAAAATTGATGTTGATATTGGAGAAAAAGTGGTATGGCAGGTAAACAGACAGGGCGAATATGGCAATTGCTCCATAGATCAATAACCCAATATCCACGCCACCAGGAAGGACCTGCATGCACAATATGGAAAGGATTACAGCAGAAATGGGCTGAAGTGCGTAGAAGTTACCGGGAAGCGGATGCTGAAGCTCCTTCCTGACCACGGCCGGGAACTTGATGATCTTCAGCAAGAGGAGTCCGGTGAAAAACAGGAACAGTACAAGCAGGAGCAGGGTCAACGGCATGACTATCCAGGGCAGGAAAGGTCTGGATGCTAGGATTACACCTCCGGTGCCGAGAATCGACCCGAACACTGTGATAGGAAAATTCCCAATGTTCATGAAATGTGCCCCGTCTTCCCCGAAAATAGGAACATCCGCTTTATGGCCCTCTCAAGATGTATATAGGCAATTGCAAGTATGGGCTGAATCATGGGAATAACTGCAGGTGCCAGGGCCGCCTCAGGATTCAGTGCAAAGACTGCAATGGCCGCTGCGACACTCTGGTTCTTTGTCACAGAAATAAAGGCCACGGCCTGGTGGTCTTCATAGGATAGCCGCATAATCCTGCTGACCAATAGGGACAGGGCAAGTATCCCCATAATGATCGCAGTCTGGTAACCAATTAGAAAACCAACTATCTGGGGCATTGAGATTATCACCGGCGCTTCCTTGTCCACGAGGACAAAAATCAATGCAAGCATGGAAACCATCGTTGCCAGCGAGAGGTATTTTTTGGAAGATTTGTTTACCAGGGCTGGCCCTTTCCATTTCATGAGGGTATATCGGGTTGCCTGGCCGGCAATAAGTGGCAATATGAGTATGTATGCCACAGAGATCATTATGGGTTCAACAGGGATCGATACTGATGCCTGGCTGCCATACAACCCCAGGATGACAGGAATTGCAGGCACTGCAACCATAATGCTCACTATTGCCAGGGCAGTTGCGAGCTCGATGCTCCCACCGGCTATGAGAACATACCCAAGGGATGCGCTTGATGCAGGCACTATATTGGAAACAACGAAGCCCGTGCCTACCGAAGCTCCCATGGTAGGCCCGATAACGAATGCAAGAACCGGGGAAAGGACAAACACGTAGGAAAGGGAAACTGCAATGGGTTTCCATGATTTCAGTTCCTTTGCGAAGCCCTCCGTCTTAAGCTGTATCATTGAGGGATATATGGTCATTATTGCGAAAATGATTACAAGGTCAGAGAAGAGCTCCCTGTTAGCACTTGTAAAATTTCCTGTGTAATACCCCACCGGAATCGCGACGCCTACCGAAAAAAGTGTGTATAGGATCAGATACTTCCTGATATGCTCTGATAGAGCTTTTGTCCTTCCGCCACTTTTTGATGCAGAAACGGCATCAGGTGCCATTTCGATTGACATTCTTATCGCCTTTTGGCCTTGTTCTTTGAACGTGGAATATCTGATGGCAAGATCACGTTTGCATTGCAGTCAAGGAGGTCACTTACCAGCCGCTCATACTCAGGGTTCACGGAGTAATAGCTGTATTTCCACACTTCCCTTTGCTTGAGAAGCCCGATGTCATACATTTTCCTGAGATGCGTTGTTATGGTGGTCTGTGGCAGCCCCAGGGCGTGTTGCATCTCGCAGGCACATACCTCCCCATAGTTCATTGCGGCTTCGATAATTGCTATCCGGGTCTTGTTGCTCAGTGCACTCAAAATCTTGGAAACAGATTCGTACCTGTCAAGGTCGATAGCCCTGATTTCCTTGATTTTGCATGACTTTGCTTCTGTTGACATAACCAAATGCTCCCTGTTCAGCCTTCAAACCAGTGACTTTCCTGTTATTCTGTGTCTCTGATTGATGAGTATCGCAACGTTATATTAAGATATTACGATATGACTCTTAACAAGTCTCGTCGATCAAATATCTACATAATTTTATGGATTTTCAGGAACATAATCATAAAGGCCCTCCACTATTATCTCCCCTTAGTTGTACAGTTTTTTTGTTGGAAGGTATTCCAGGAACCATTTTTTTGCAGATTCTGCCACAAGTTCAAGGGTGCCTTCCTCCTCGAAGAGGTGAGTGGCATTCCGCACAAGTTCCAGTTTCTTCGTGCAATTCAGCCTTTCGTATGCCATTTCATTAAGTTCAACGACCTGATAATCCCGTGATCCTACTATCAACAAAGTAGGTGCGGTTATTTTGGGGAGATATTCCATAGCCATATCTGGCCTGCCTCCGCGGGAAACTATGGCACCGATTGGAATGGGTGACGCTGATGCGGCTTTGAGAGCAGCAGCTGCTCCCGTGCTTGCCCCGAAGTATCCAATCCCCTTCCCGCCCTCAGGCAAGTTTTGCTTAACCCATCTCGTGGCCCCGAGAAGCCTTTCTGAAAGAAGATCGATGTCGAAGACATTTTTCCTGAAAACAGCTTCTTCATCATTCAGGAGATCGAATACAAGTGTCGCTATGCCAGCCCGGTTCAGTTCCTCTGCAACAAACTTGTTCCTGCCACTGAACCTGCTGCTACCGCTGCCATGTGCAAAAATAACAGTACAGCGGAAGCTTGCCGGGATGTTCAGGATTCCTGGTAAAGCAATATCCCCAACCTGAATAGAAACGTCGTAAGTGGCATTTACGCCCCTGGCCTCATACATATCTTTCCCCACAGTTTTTCATGTCGGCCGGGAATATTAACGATACCCGAAAGTAATCAGATGTATACGCCATAGAATGTTGTTTATGGCTCCTCTTGTCCCATAACTTCTGGTTTCAGCTTAAATGACTTTGGATAATATTGTAAAATTCTTCGGGACCATTCCAGTGGCTGCTTCCTGATTCATTGCATTCCGGCTTTTTGGCAGATGCATTCATGAGTTAGGGATTCCGGTCTTATATGGAACTGGAATTTTTAATCAGAGGTGTAGCGAATGCAAGTGCATGTGGAAACAACAAACCCATTCTCCCTTATGGGCAAAAGAGCCCTGGTCACGGGTGGAGCAATGGGCATAGGCATGGGAATAGTAAAGAGATTCGTTGATTCCGGGGCCAAGGTCCTGGTAGCAGACAAGGTAATCGGCCCTGTTGAAAAATATATCAGCAGCCTGCCTGAAAGCAACAGGCGCTCTGTATCAGTGATGGATGTGGACCTGCTGGACGTGGAGGCACCAGATCTCATGTTATCGGAGATGGTCAAGGATTTTGGCGGCATAGACATCCTGGTGAACAATGCAGGCATTTATCCCACAGTGCCGATGCTTGATATGTCACCTGAACAGTTTGACAAGGTGTACCATCTGAACCTCAGGGCCCTGGCATTCACGAGCAAGGCTGCTGCAAAGCAGATGATAAAGCAGAAGACCAACGGGAAGATTGTAAACATAGCTTCAATAGACAGCATACATCCTTCGTCTATAGGGCTGGCGGCATATGATGCATCAAAAGGCGGGGTGCTCATGTTCACTAAGAACTTCGCGCTCGAAGTTGCCAAATCCGGAATAACAGTGAATGCAATCGCACCGGGGGGCATTGCCACCGAAGGCACAGGGATGTCCGGGTCTGGGAACCCAGCATCAGAGGAAATAAGGAGAATGCTTGAAGATTTCAAGAAGCAGATACCCATGGGCCGAATGGGCACGCCTGATGACATTGCAAAGGTCGCAGTCTTTCTGGCTTCCAGTGCCTCTGATTACATGACAGGGAGCCTTGTTGTGGTGGATGGCGGAAGGCTTCTGATGTAATGTAGCCATAAGCTCTTCTCAAACATTTTTTTATTATTTTTTTCTTTATTTTTGTTCAATGGATGGGGATGCACAAACAATTTCCTATAATTTCATAAAACAGGACATCATGGTGAAACCTGCAGATGGAAAATCTTCCCGTGGGAACTAAGGTAATTCTTCTGGACCTGGTTGGAACCACCACGCCCTATTCCTTCTTCAGGGAAACCCTGCCAGACTATGCACGTAGGCACCTCTATGATTTCATCAAAAGGTTCCGTTCCATACCGGAAATAAAGAGCAACCTCGCTGACCTGAAAAGAATGCATTCAGATGATATCAAGGCAGGAGAAATGCCTCCAGCATGGGATGCATATGATCTGGAGTCAGACCTGAAATGTATTGTTGAGTATTGTTCCTGGCTCTTGGGCATGGAGAGCAACGCTTCCCCTCTGAGAAACCTGGAGGATTTTGTGTGGGAGGAAGGCTACAGGAACGGGAAACTCATGGGTGAAGTATATGCCGATTTCCCTGATGCATTGGCCAGATGGAAGTCGGAGGGGCTAAAGATATGCACTTATTCCACAGAAAGGGTGTTCTCGCAGCAACTCATATTCAGCACAACAAAATTTGGAGACCTTATGCCCCTAATAAGGGGATTTTTTGACACCTCTGTGGGCACAAAGGAGGATTCTGAAAGTTATTCCCGTATTGCAAACATACTTGGCGTGAAACCGCAGGAAATCCTCTATTTTTCAAGCTCATTGGAAGAAGTGAAAGCTGCCGTAAAGGCAGGATTCAATGTGATTCTCATGGAGCGGGACAGCACTCTTGGAAGCAACATGGAAGGCATAAAGTCCATGTCTGATTTTTCCTCATACACAAGAACGGAAATTGGCCTTTAAATTGAAGGGCCGATTATATCTTGCCTCACTGGAGCTCAAATGTTTCTGGAATAACCTCTACATTCTTGCCATATTCATCACGGTTGATTCTCCTGAAGAGCCTGATAAGCAGATATATCGAAGGTATGGCAGGTATCCAGAGTAGAAACGTGTAAGTGAGGCTTACCCCCTTGGGAAGGGTCAGCCCCATTTCTATGGCTAATGATTCAAATGTGCCTGCTATGAAGAGCTCCAGGGCCACAAATAGGTACATGTAGAGTACCTTCCTGATCTTTGACCTTAGCACTTCACCGGATTTGACCAGGATATAAATCAAGTAGATGCCAGTTGCTGCGGCAATAGCATAAGACGGGAGTTCTATCAGTGTGTCAGGAACAATGAGAAGAATGATGAAATCAATAAATCCAGGCACGCCGGTGCTGTTTGCTAGTGCAGAAAGTGCCAGTGGCGTCTCCACCATTGAGAGAACATAGAAAAGCTGCCCTATTGCAGGAATGAATTCTATTGTTGCAATGAAAAGGTTGTGTGGAAAAATGGAGAATAATATGCCAACTATCCCGTTGGAATAGGTTGCATTCTCTTCTGCCTTCAGTTGGGAAACTAGCGCAGGATTGTTATAGGGGATTGCTGAAATGATTATGTAAATCAGGATCTCCGATATGAAGAGAAGAAGGAAAAGTGCCCTGAGCTTTATGATTCCATTTATGTAGAGAAATGTCTCCCCTTCCATAATATGGAAAAATTAAAATGATACTTTAAGGCTTTTATGCGCGGAAGCATCATTCATTTTCTTTCCTAAACCTTAACAGGAACCATTTTCCTGTTGGGATAAGTTGGGGGATTGGTGGTTTTACCTCTGTCCATTGCGCTGGTTTTGGAAGAGGTTTTTCGAAATGCCTGGAAAGAGGCTTAATGAAGTGCAGAGCCAGTATTATTCTGTTTTTATGATTAACTCACGGAAGAGGCTGTTTTCTGTTCAGTACAAGAGTGATGAGACCTGTACTTTCCAGGTGAATGACAGTTGCCGTGAATCCCTCAATGCTGAAGTTTTCACATTCTGCCTCAGAGAGAGTGTGCCTCCTGAACACTGGAAGCCTGCCAGGAAACTGGCTTCTGTCTAAATCAAATATTACAATACTTCCTTTTTCTGAAAGATACTTTGAAAGATTCTCAAGTGAAGTTCCACGATCCTTCCAGTGGTGGAAGGATATGGTCGATATAATTAGATCAAATTTTGCATTGAATGGGATATCCCTGCTGCTTCCAATTTCAACCGATGTCCTGCCAGATATGCCTTGCCTTGCAAACTTTTTCCTTGCTGCCCTGACCATGCCTTCAGAAGGATCTACGCCAAAGAGCCGGATTGTGGCATTCTCAGTGGCAAGATGGGCCAGGACATCCCCAGGGCCACAGCCAACATCAAGCACAGATCCTGGGGAAAACTTCAGCACCTCTTTCACGATTGCCCTATAGTACTTCCAGTAGTGCATCCCGGATAAATGCGAATAAATTCTGGAAGAACAGGTTCCGAACCTTTCCTCCCCTTCTAGATAATAGGATGGGCCTTCCATGGTATTTCCCCCTTTTCTGCAGTCAATGTTAGAAAGCCCTGCTGGCTTCAAATACCCTGTGCTTAGTTGGCGGGTTCACCTTTCCAATGAGATCCTTCAAGGAATTTGCGTCCGGTGCTTCCCAATTGCAAATAGCCCTGTTCTCCCCGTTGAGCACCGCCACAGACTTCAGATTAAAGCCCTTTGG